>JAVVDT010000001.1:75709-83880 GCA_032250875.1 Desulfuromonadales bacterium
GACGATGATGGTGATGGTGAGCCGGACATCACGGACAACTGTCCGTTGGTGGTGAATGCTGACCAGAAGGATACGGACGGTGACGGGATCGGTGATGCGTGCGAGAGTGGCGCAGCCGACGACCTGGATAATGATGGTGTTGCCAATGGCAGCGACAATTGTCCATTAAATCCTAACCCTGCGCAATTAGACTCCGAGCCACTTGCGCTAGGCGGTCCAGATGGTATCGGTGACGTCTGTGACACCGATGATGACAATGATGGTGTCTCAGATACTGCCGATCTTTGTCCTGGTGAAGATGATCGTATCGATGTCGATGACGATAATATCCCCGATGCCTGTGATGCATTGATCGATTCAGATGGTGATACCATCCCAGACGCAATTGATGCATGCGATCCTGACCCTGACAAGGGAACCGCTGGGAATGATCTGATCGACACGGATAATGATGGCATTCCTGATGATTGTGATGACAACTTGGATGATGATCATGATGGTGTTTCGGATGATATTGATAGCTGCCCTGGGCTCTACAACCCGGGCGCACTTCAGGCGAACCTGGACGGTGATACTTACGTTGATGGCGATGACACGACCGGTGGCGACGTCTGTGACACGGATGATGATGATGACGGCGTGCTTGATGTTAATGATAACTGCCCAAGGAAGTTGACTGTTCCTAGGAATCCTGATCAAACCGATGCCGATGGAGATGGTATTGGCGATATCTGTGACGACGATGGTGTTGACACTGATAAGGACGGCAAGACAGATGAACAGGACAACTGCCCGCTTATTTACAATCCGAATCAGGTTAACTCTGATAAGGACGGATATGTCGAAGGGAACACCAGCACCGGTGGCGATGTCTGTGACCTTGATGATGACAATGATACTTATCTAGACACGGTGGATAAGTGTACGGTTTACGGTGCTGATTCGTTCATTGACCTGACCCTTTCTGACGACCGCATCGATAACGATGCGACAGACGGCAGTGGCAACGCAATTTCAGGCGATGGAATCCCTGATGGTTGTGATGCGGATCATGACAACGACAACATCAACAATGATTCGGACAACTGTCCTGTTAATTACAACCCGGACCAGTTGGATACGAACCTCGATGGTCAGGGAAATGTCTGCGACAATGATGATGACGGTGATGGCAAACTCGATGTTGCTGACAACTGTCCTCTGGTTGCCAATGCAAACCAGTTGAACAATGACTCTCCAGGGGATCCCATGGCTGACGAGGGTGATGCCTGTGACACTGATGATGACAATGACGGTGAACCTGATGTGACCGATAACTGTCCGTTTGATGAAAATGGCCCTGATGCCGGCCCTAATGACCAGTTGGATACAGACGGCGACGGCGTCGGTGATGCCTGTGACACTGACGATGATAACGACGGTGTATATGACCTTGCTGAATACGACCCGACAGGCAGGCAGGTCGGGAATGATATGTGTCCTGGTTACAATGATGCAGTGAAGGATACGGATTACGATGGAACGGCCGATTGTAATGATTTCGTCAATGATCCTCATGGTGACATCTGCTCAGGTGTCGACTCCCTTGGCGACGCCAACAACGACGGCGTTTGCGACACCTGCGCCGCGCCTTATGGTACGGAGCTGATCGTTGAAGTCGTTAATCCGAAATGGAGCAATAGTGATAAAGCTTTCATTGACGACAATTCCGGTAAAACGTCCAAGTACAAGCTGATCAGGTCTCATAATGCTGCAACGGCAGAGATTCTGCGGGATACAAATGGTGATCCTGTACTGGATGCCAATGGTGACCAAATCCCGCTGATCGTCAAGCCAGGCTGGGGCTATCCCGAGCAGGGATACTATGAAAATTGGTCGAAGTACTGGCAGTTGCTCGGTAAAGAAGATGCTGCGGCGGCCACGACGACTCCAGACGCCAACGGTGGCGGTTGGGCTGAGAACAAGGACTTCTACATTTTCGAAGAATATCCCTGTGCAGTCCTTGAACCTGCTGCTGTGCCGGTTGCTTTAGCACCAGAAACAGACGAAGGCAGCATTCTCTCATGGCTGATGCCAATTACCCAGGCGATGCCAGCTGTCTCGGTTGCGGTTGCTTCGTTCATGGCCTTTATCTCCATGACCGATGACGAAGCTGAGGCGGCCACCCAGCGAGAAGTCATGTTCGATGCGATCCGGATGGTTGTCAGCAGTACCTACAATTCGGTTCACTATGGTGCGATGGCTTACGGTTCACAGAACAACAAGGGGGGCAAGCTCCTCCGCGAAGTTCAGGAGTTGAGCAGCCAATCTGAGGTTAATGCGTGGTTGACGAGGCTACCGGGTGGTGAAGTGATGCCTGGCGCGGGGACGATCAAGGTCAGCGGAAACGGTACGAATGATCCGGAAGGCTTCCTGCCGTCCAATACCAACCGTCCCCAGGCAACTGCTCTTTATGATGCTGGCTTCTATTTTGGGGCCAACTACGAATCTGCAGATGTAAGCTCGAGCAGCTTGCCAGTATCCGGCCAGAACATCAATCGATTCACGCCGTCAGATGGCAACTGCGGTTACAACCATATCATCATGATCACGAATGGTTTGCCAAATGAGTCGACTCTTATTCCGATCCCGACGACGATAGGCGATGCAGACGGTGACGAATACCCGGATCCGACTGATCCTGATGAGGGGACCTACGGTCAGGGCTCGCATTATTCTGATGATGTTGCTTACCATCTGAATAAGAATGTTGATTTGACCCCGGACAATAGCCGTACGGGTAAAGACATTACGGTTCACACCGTGCTGGCTTTTTCTCCATCCGATGACTTGATTGAACGCACCGCGGCCATGGGTGGTGGTGAGTATTACAATGCTTACAATGCCAACGAACTGGCTGCCGCCCTGAACGCTCTGCTGGTCAAGATCGTTGCGGAAGAGGATACCGCCTTTGTTGCCCCGGTTGTCCCGGCGAGTACCACCAACCGTACGATCAGCAGTGACCGTGTCTACCTGGGCCTCTTCAAGCCGCAGATCGATACGGCATGGGTCGGCAATATCAAGAAGTACCGTGTCACGGAGGGTACACAACTCCTCGACAGTGTCGGGGCCGCCGCGACGGACGCCGATACGGGTGACTTCATCGTAACGTCGAACTCTTATTGGGGGCTCATAGATGACAATAACGATGATGTCTTTGATGAACTCGACAAGATCGTCTGTTCCGATGGCTTGAGGACTTACTCAGCCGGGGAGGGCGGTTTGGCTAACTGCGGCGGTGTCGGCGGCACCCTTGCGGCGAGAACATTGGCTGATGCCGATGATGACACCAATGTGTATACCCGCTTCCTGGGCGAGAGGTTTATCTATACCTACCCGCCGGGGTCAACGTCGAAGTATCTGACCAATGCACAGAACAAGTGGGCAAGCACGAATGGCCTGCTGACGAACGGTGTGCTGGGTGTCACGGCGTCGACCCGCACGCGAACCGAGATCATTGATTACGTGACAGGGTACGACATCGACAGTGTCACTGCAGGCACGCAGCGCAGCTGGCTGCTGGGTGATATCCTGCACTCCCGACCGGTCGTTTTCAATTACTCGTCCTACACGCTCGACCAGGAAAATGACTGTGCACTCAACTCCTCAGTGATTTTCGTCGGCGCGAATGATGGCATGCTCCACGCCTTCCGTGACTGTGATGGCCGCGAAATGTGGGGATTCATTCCGCCACAAGTCCTGTCATCATTGAAGGATACGGTTAATGGGGATCATCTCTACTTCGTTGATTCACCTCCGGTTGCCTATGTCCACGATATCAATAATAACGGCATCATCGAGGCAACGGCCGATCCGACTGCCGACCAGACCGGTGACCGGGTTGTGCTGGTGTTCGGCCTGCGTCGAGGTGGCAGCAGTGATGACCTCTCGTATGCTGGCCCATGGGGTGGCTACTTCGGCATTGACGTAAGTAACCCTGAAGAACCGGTCTTGCTCTTCTCCGTCGATAGCAATACAACGGGACTGGAGGAAATGGGCCAATCCTGGAGCCAGCCGCGTCTTGCCAAGGTTGATGTCGGTGGCTACGACAAGGTCGTTGCTTTCATAACCGGTGGTTATGACAAGTACGAGGATCTGCGTTATGGTCAGACACAGGAATTCCCGCCCCTTGGCGCCGACACTGTGGTGCCTTACCAGGTGGGTGATGGTGGGATATCAACCGTGACGAACCAGGGCGCTACTTCTGTTGATGGTGTGCCAGCTGGGCGAGATGTTTCCGGTGGTACAAATATCTATAGCCGCGGTGGTGCGATGTATGCCATCGAAGTGGCAACACTCACCGGTGCTTCCGGCTCCTTGACGCCGGATACCGATGATGCCGGGACGGTGGTGTGGTCGTATGATCATTCCGATAACGCAAATCTTGATTATTCAATCGCCAGTGACATGACGACCGGGGATCTGGACAACAATGGTTTTACTGATGTGATCTATGTCGGTGATACCGGTGGTCGGATGTGGCGCTTCGATGTTGGTCATACCGATGTCAATTTCTGGGAAGGTAATGTCATCTTCAACGCCAACCCGGGTTACGAGGATTTCTATACGGATCCTGTCATTGCCGCGGATGGCTCGGTTTCGGTGAAGAGCGTGTTGCAGACGCCATCTGAAAACTCAACGGATGTTGGCCGCAAGTTCTTCTACAAGCCTGCCGTTGCCATCTTCAACGGCAAGGCGCATCTCTGGTTTGGTTCTGGAGACCGTGCTCATCCATTGAACCACGCTGTTGTCGATCGCCTCTACAAAGTCGTAGATAATGGACAGACAACACTTGATGCAATCAATGAAGCGCATCTGGTGGATTTGACGGATAACCCGCTGCAGTCAAACGCATACGATGTGGCGAATGTTCTGTCGAAACTGCAGAACCAGGCGACAGGCCCCACTGGCCAACCGGATTACTATCAAGGCTGGATGATCAAGCTGGACCTGGATTATGATACGGGCAACACGTCGAATGTCGTTGGTGAGAAGGTGCTGGCGTCGCCTGTCATGTTCAACAACGAAGCCTACTATACGACCTATGCCCCAAGTGAAGACCCGTCGCTCACTGATCCTTGTGCGGTAGGCAACCTGGGTGAGTCGAGGCTGTATCACGTCAGTGCCAGAACAGGTGAAGCGGTCTTCAACTACGACCTCGCAAACGATTCTGACACCCTTGAAGACGGCAGCAGGGCTCAAGGCGAGGACGGGTCAGTGCTGAAGCGTTCAGACCGTGTCCGTACCCTTGGTCAGGGTATCCCGTCCGGTATCGTTACCCTGATTGATGCCAGTGGCCGGGTCACCATGATGATCAGTTCGAGTAACCGCGTTGAAACCTATAACGCACCGGATATCAAGCTGATCTCGCCAGTCTACTGGATGCAGTGGTAAGTGACTGTTGGGGACTGTCCCCTTGAGGGGCTGTCCCTTGCAGTTTGTATTCAGCTTTATTAGGGACTGCCCCCGATATTCGGGCAGTCCCATTTCCTTTTCTTGGCGTCGCTGCGTCTTTGCGTTAAAATGCTTTTGCTCTGTGCCTTGTCTGTAATTCAGGAGGAGTTACTTCCATGTCAAGACTTGTTTTGATTGCTGTTGCCTGTTTTTTTCTAATTGCTTGCGGTGAGGATGCTCCTGAGCAGTCTACATCTCAGGGTGTCAAGCCGGTTCAAGAAACGGCAGATCAAAAGACCCCAGTCGAACAGAATATGCCTAATGTGAAAAGTGCCGGTGGCGTAACAGTAACGCTCCTGCCGGAGACCCCGACTTCTTCCGATTGCCTTCGTGTCGTCGTCCAGGGGACCCCCGGCCGCAGTGCAATCATCTGGAAAGTCAATGGTGAGGTTGTCGCCTCCGGAACCGGAACACAGTTGTGTGGCGATAAGTTCAAACGTGACGACCTGGTGACCGTTGAGGTGGGGACAAACGATCAGGGCGCACAAGCGTCTGTTTCGATAGACAACAGCCCCCCCAAAGTGGTGGATATCTCATCTACCCCTGATCAGATTTTTGCCGGTGTCGATATTTCGGTCTTTCCCGTCGCCGAGGATGCGGATGGTGACGATGTCGAGTTTTATTATCAATGGCTTATCAATGGTGAACCTGATTCGTCATTGAATGAGGCGACTTTGCCGGGGACAAAGTTTAAAAAGGGCGACACAGTTCAGGTGCAGATCACACCGAATGATTTTTTGTCGGATGGGCCTGTTTATGAGAGTTATGCGCAGCCGATTCCGAATGCGCCTCCAGTGATTATTTCGCAGCCGCCTCAGGGGATTACGTCCCTTGATTACCGCTACAAAGTAGAAGTTTCTGACCCTGATGACAGTGAGTTCGTCTTTCGTCTCGATGAAGCCCCGGAGGGGATGACGATTAACCAAAGCACCGGGATAATTGAATGGTCCCTTGAAGGTGTTAGCCCGGGTGAGTATACCATCGCGATTATTGCTGCTGACCCTGAAGGGGTAGAAGGAGCCCAGGAATATAAGTTGACGCTCGGAGCACCGCAATAAACAGCTAATCCGGTGACACATTGCCAATGTGTCACCGGATTATATAAACTAAAAAGGCCGCCTGTTGCCAGGACGGCCTTCTGCACGGTTCGGTTATAGCCTTTTACTTTACATCAGTCAACTTACATCCCCTTTTTACCGCCTCGGTATTTGTCATTGTACTCTTGTAGACTTACACCATCCCTCGCCAGGTTCATCCTGAAGCGCAATTCTCTTTGGTCATGATTTTTGTCTTTAACTGCCTTGCTGAGCGTCTGAACGGTCAGGTAACTGACCCCCTTGGCGCCTTCTCTTTCAACAGCAAGGTAAATCTCTCCCTTTTCCAGCGGTACCAATTGCTGTGCCAACTCCCAGCCCTGTTCCTGCCCCTTTTTGTAAAAAAAAGTTGAACAGACCGCAGAGACGATGATCAGGATAAGTAAGGCGATAATCGCGTTGATTAGATTGCCCATGATTGACCTCTTTTGATCACGATGTACGTCAAAAGGCATTTGTGGCTATGCTGATGACCATGATTTAGTCTGTACTTTAGCATAGTTATAGGCCATGTGAAAGCATCCAGTTGTATGCTGTTAAAATGTTTTGCAAGTTCTCTGCCTTGATGAGTTTTGGAGCAGCTTAATACTCTTGTGCGCACTTGTTTAAGCTTTGCGCTGATTGAGTCTCGCGGTTGTTTAGCAAAAAAAACGGGAGGGCCAGAAGGCTCTCCCGTTTGCAGCAAGTAATTGATGTCACGCTTACTTGACGCTGTAAAAGACGTCTGCGCCTCTGAACAGGGCAACATCGTCAAGTTCGTCTTCGATGCGCAGCAGTTGGTTGTATTTACAAACGCGGTCGGTGCGGCAGAGCGAGCCGGTTTTGATCTGGCCGGCGTTGGTGGCTACGGCCAGGTCGGCAATGGTGGTGTCTTCGGTTTCGCCGCTGCGGTGGGAGATAACGGCCGTGTAGCCGGCGCGCTTGGCCATTTCGATAGCATCCAGCGTCTCGGTGAGAGTGCCGATCTGGTTGACCTTGATCAGGATCGAGTTGGCGATGCCTTTATCGATCCCTTCCTTGAGAATCTTGGTGTTGGTGACGAACAGGTCATCGCCTACCAGCTGGATACGGTCCCCCAGTTTTTCGGTCAGCAGCTTCCAGCCTTCCCAGTCGTTTTCGGCCATGCCGTCTTCAATCGATATGATTGGGTAGCGATCGACGAGGTCGGCGTAAAAATCCACCATGTCTGCGGCGGTCTTCTCCTTTTGGACCTCATTCTCGAGGATGTACTTGCCATCCTTGTAGAGCTCGCTGGAGGCGACATCGAGGGCCAGCAGGACATCTTCCCCAGGCTTGTAGCCGGCGGCCTTGATGGCGTCCATGATAACTTCCAGGGCTTCTTCGTTGCTTTTCAAGTCCGGCGCAAAGCCGCCTTCGTCGCCGACAGCAGTGTTGTAGCCCTTGTCCTTGAGGACTTTCTTGAGGGCATGGAAAATTTCAGCGCCCATGCGCAGGGCTTCCTTGAAGGAGTCGGCCCCGGAAGGCATGATCATGAATTCCTGGATATCGACATTGTTGTCGGCATGTTCGCCGCCATTGATGATGTTCATCATCGGCAGCGGCAATTCCTTGGCGTTGGTGCCG
>JAVVDT010000200.1:0-4366 GCA_032250875.1 Desulfuromonadales bacterium
CTGACCCCGCCTCCGATAAAACTGCTCAATTAAGTTGACCCCGGGGTGCTCAATTCCGCTGACCCTGACCCGGGTCAAGGTGCTCAATTACCATGACCCTCGACAATAAGCTTCTCGATCTGTTCTTCGCCCAACCCCTCAACGGTACCGAGATGGGCGAGGATACGGGTGCGCGGCGCCTTGCCCTTGTTGGGGTCGCGGAAGGATTCGGCGATCTGCAGGTGGCGGTAAAAAGGGGGTCAGGCCTGAAAGTCTGTAAGATGGAGATGGTGTGCCGGGACAAGTCTTTTAATGTGAAGGTTCAACGTAGAGCCGTAGCGACGTAGCATGCTACGTCGCAGCCTGCGTGTCTCTACCTGCCTGTCCCCTCATTCGGCCTTCGGCCACCTTAGGGGACGTTGTTGATTCGTTGATTTAGACGGATGTCCATCGTGCGGATGTGTGTCATGAATCTTTAAGGACAAGTTTAACTTCCAGCAGAAACTCGCGGCCCCAGGTCAGTAGCTCCGCAGCTTTCTCCTTACTGACAACGTGCATAGTCCCATAGTCCCCCAGGTTGCGAACATCGAAGGCATCGAGCAGATAACGATGAAATTTGGGGTTAAATACTCCTGTTTTGACGAAATGCTTGCCAAAGGCGGAGATCACCGCGCTGTGCTTGCCAAAGGAAAGTTCGCGGGAAAAGAGCAGTGCCTCAGCACAGTAGAACATGGCGTAATATGTCCGGCTGCGGAAAAGTCGACATAGCCTTGTTGCAAGAGAAGTTCGGCGGCGTCGAGGCTTTGGCGAGCCTTGCCCAGCAACTCGGTAGTTGCCTCCGTCATAGTAACCGCCCCTCTCTTTGCACACTGACGATCAACGGGGTTTTCTTTTGTCGATACACTTGCGCATCCATCGGAATCGCAGAGACGACAGTGTCGTATTTCAGGGAGATGCGGCTGACCAAAGCGGAAAATCGGTCCCGCTCCGCCATCACGTCCTGTAAGTCGTCAATCAATAGCAAGAGGTCAACATCAGAGCCCTCGGCATAGTCGCCGCGGGCATAGGAACCGTATAGAATGATCGACTGCAATCGATGTGCATAGATCCTGAGCAGTTCCCCCCGGGCCTCTTCAACGAGTTTCTCGATTTTTTTTGGAATCTTTCTTGCCATGGCGAACCCCTTTTGAGAACCATAACATGAAGTTGAGGTGGTGAGTAGAGTCATCTCGTTGTTTGCTAGTTGCCTAACTTCACTCTGCCAGAGCACGTCAGGCCATCCGCGCAAAACTCTAGGGATAGGGGATAGGGGTCAGGCCTGAAAGTCTGCAAGATGGTGATAGGCTTAAATCTTCGGGAAAAAGGCCGCTTCATTTTGATGCTGGCCAGCAAAGTCTTTCGCGAAGACGATTACACCCATGATCAGGTCTTTGGAGATGTCCACAGAGAACCGTTTTCGGCACCCGAGGCTGTTGGATATCTCGAAGTCTCCGTATCCACCCTGCGCCGTTATGTACAATCCGGCAAGTTGATACCTGCTCAGGTTGTTGGGCGTAGCCAGCTATTTAGTGCCTCAGATTTACGGACGTTCAAGCGCAGCAAGAGTGGTGTTGGTCGGTGACTTGCTCGGAAAAAGGGTCAGGCCTGAAAGTCTGCAAGAAAAAGGTGCTGGTCCGGGACAGGTCTTTTAATGTGAAAGTGCAACGAAGAGACGTAGCATGCTACGTCTCTACCGGCGCGTCTCTATCTGCCTACCCCCTCATCCGGCCTTCGGCCACCTTCTCCCCGGGGGAGAAGGAAACCCCGATCTTGCCAAGTTGGAATCTGCCCCTTGCGCAACAGGCTCGATATTCTCCCTGTCAGTATCGTGTCACTCAGTAGGGTATAACCGCCGCCTGGCCGGAGAGGATGACAGGGTAGGCGGCAAAGGTGGGTGTGCAGTAACGCTTTCCCTGCAAGGGACATTGATCCATCCGATGATCACGAACCATATTTCGCGGGCACCGCTCTCAGCTTCTGGCGAGAAATCCAATGGGCATCCAGGTGTGTGCAGAGTGTCCCGACATTTTGCTTGCAGCAGATAATATGGTGGTTATAATAACTACCATGAATAGCAAGCAGGTCATCAAGCAGTTGGAATCGGATGGCTGGATTCTAGCTCGGGTCAAGGGTTCACATCACCAGTTTAAGCACCCGATCAAACCAGGCTTGGTGACAGTCAAACATCCTGACAGCGACATTCCCGCCGGCACGCTGAACAGCATATGTAAACAAGCGGGCTGGAAATAGGAGGTTGTGATGCGTTTTCCAGTCGTACTCCATACTGATGACGGTGTCCGTTTTGGTGTCACCGTTCCCGATTTGCCTGGTTGCTTCTCGACAGGTGATACTTTCGATGCGGCGCTCGATTCCGCGATAGAGGCAATCGATCTGCACCTTGAGGGGCTGACCGAAGAAGGTGATGAGATTCCTGTGCCTAGGTCGATTGCAGAGCACCGCACCAATCCCGATTACGCTGACGGCGTATGGGCTGCGGTGGATGTGGATGTATCACGCTATGAGGGGCGCGCCGAGAAAATCAATATCACGATTCCCCGTCGCTTGCTGACGAAGATTGACAACTACGCCAAAGCCCACGGTGAAACCCGTTCCGGATTTTTGGCCGAAGCGGCTCGGGCAGCAATGCGTCACGCGAAGTAGTCAGGGATAGGGGTCAGGCCTGAAAGTATGCAAGATGGCTATAAGCTACCATCATGGCATACAAACCCTGCATACATTTTTCTGGGGACGGAGGATCCATTTGGTAACTGTTCAGCTTGCAGCAGGTCAGGCTGCCCTTCTTATCTCACGCTCGTTCGCTGCGCTCACTAGAGACGCAGAGACGCTGAGGGGGCAAAATCGGTTGTCGCAGTCGTGACCGCCTTCCTCAGCGACGTCATTCCGGTGTGACTTTCGCCGCAATCCAGAGGTGACAAGGTCGAAAGGCTGGACCCCCGACCAAAACTGTTCGGGGATGACGGCCTCCGGACGACAGGTGAATAGTTTCAAAATTTCCATGTATGCACGCGGCGTTGCGGGCCTGCCCGTTCATAAATCTTGCCCAGCAGACCTACAGGACGATACTCAACGACTCCCCATTTCCCCTGAGCGCTACCATGAGAGTCGCAATACTATGTTCGATTGTCAGCATAATGATTTTTTGTGAGTAACTTGCGTTGACCCCGTAAGTATTTTGTCATACAATTTGTGATACAAATGTTAAGATGGAGGTTCCGCTATGCCTGCTCTCAGCCTGCGTCTTCCCGAAGAGCTCGAGCACCGTCTCAAAGAAGAAGCCCATCGGGAAGGTGTGCCGCGTTCCGAGGTTGCCCGTCAAGCCATCAGCGACTATCTGGCTCGTCGTGAGCACGAGCACTTCATAAATGAACTAGTGGCCGAGGCCCGTGCCGGATACGGCATCGCCGCCGTTCGCGACGAAGCTCTTGCCTTGGTTGAAGATGCTCTGGATTCTGACCATGAGATCGCTGCTGAACGGTGGTGGAGGTGATTCGGCGTGGCGAGATCTGGGTGGCTAACCTTAATCCCGGCCGTGGCCGCGAAGTTGTCAAAATTCGTCCCGTTCTGATCATCCAGGACGATGCCCTCACCGCAGCCGGCACGCCGATGGTCATCGTCCTGCCATTGACCACCCAGGTCTACTCCGGTTTTTCACGCTGGCGGGTCACCATTGAACCGCGCGAGCGTCTGCTTCAGCCTTGTCAGGTCATTATCGACCAACCCCGTGCGCTTGACATTGAACGGATTGGCGACGGGCCACTGACTCGGCTGACCGAAACGGAACTCGCCCAGGTCGAGCGCAGTCTCAAGGCGGTGCTGGGACTATCTAGAAAAGAAAAAGGGTCAGAAAAAGGGTCAGGCTTGAAAGACTGAAAGATGGTGGTAGGCTTGCACCATGGCACGCAAACCCCGCATTCATTTTCCTGGCGCAGTCTATTATGTCATCTTACGGGGCAATTCCAGTCAAGACATCTTCTTTGATGAGAGTGACCGTTACCGGTTTTATCTCCTCATGCAGGAAGGCCTTCAGCGTTATAATCACCGGGTTCTGGCATTTTGTTTGTTAACCAACCATGCCCACCTTGCAATTCAGGTTGGAGACGTTCCTCTCTCTCGGATCATTCAGAACCTGTCTTTTCGCTACACGCGGTGGGTGAACTGGCGCCAGCAACGAATGGGGCATCTTTTTCAGGGTCGCTACAAGGCGATTCTTGTTGATGCTGATTCGTATCTCCTGGAACTTGTCGCATATATTCACCTTAATCCTGTGCGTGCCGGGATGACCGATTTTCCAGAAACCTATCCCTGGAGCAGTCATCGGGCCTACCTT
>JAVVDT010000201.1:0-4344 GCA_032250875.1 Desulfuromonadales bacterium
CAAAGCTCCCCCGAAAACTCGCTTTTCCCTTACTTCACCGGACCCGTGAACACCCAGTCATTCTGGATAGCGGCCGTGTGACAGCCGATACACCCGGCAACCTTGCCTTGCGCCTCGATCTCACCGCTTGCCTTGTACTTGGCCCAGAACCAGTCGCCGGCTTCCGGGTCGTAGCCGTTGACGCGATACATGACCGTCACTGCGCCCAGGGCTTTGTCGGGCATGTAGTTCTCCTTGACGATGATGCTGCCGTCAGGAAATTGTCCGGCCCTTGCGGTAAGGGCAGCATAAGCTTTCCCGGAAACATAAGTCGTCAACAACGCCCCATGAGGATGCTGACCTTTGTAAAACTTGTCCTTGCCCGGCCAGAGCGGCCACTGCTGGTAAGGGCTGGTTTTGGTGATGTAGTCGTAAACCGCTTTTCCATCCGCATTAGGCAATGCATCACCAGCGGCCAAAGCCATTCCCCAGCTCGCACCCAGCATCATGCCGGTGACTGCAACCATCGTCAGAAACTTTTTCATGTTCTTCTCCTCCATTTATTGGGTTGATTGGCGTGTCAGGCAAATCCTGAGCACCCCTGAAATATTCGTCAGGTCCCTTCCGAACAACTGGCGCCACAGGCAAAACAGGAATAGCAGCGGTGATGACCAAGCATGACCCGTTCTTCCATGGCGGCCTTCAGGGTCGAACCCAGATCGTAGCCCTTGACGTCATCCACCAGGGTACAGGCGTAAACCCCGCAGCGACCATCCTTGCGCACGATCATCTTGCTGAAATTGCACATGAAGCCTGCACGCTGCTCGGCGTTCAAGTAGCGGGTCATACAGGTTTCGGTGATCTCCGGAACCTCGTGGAAGGAACCGGGCAGATGAAATTCAGGGAACTTGATGATGGTGATCTCTTCGGGAACTCCCGCCTCGCGGAACAAAGGCACGTAGCTTTGGTCTACGGCAGCACTGTTCTCACCGGACAACATCAGGCGGGCGATCGAGACGCCGAACCCTGCCTGATGGAGCCGTCCCAGGGTGTCGAGCGCTTTCTTGAAATTGCCCTTGCCGCGTGATTCGTCGTGTTTGGCTGGATCAGGATGATCCAGGCTGACCCGGAATTTGAGCGGGTTCGGTTTGTCCCGAAGCCGTAGAACATCGGCCATCTGGTTCATCAGCGGCTCGGTGGCATTGGTCAGGACCAGGCAGGGACGATGTTCCAGAGCCGCCTCCAGAATCGCGACAAATTCGGGATTGACAAACGGCTCTCCGCCCGTGAAGGAAAACTTCTTGACTCCCAGCTCAAGTGCTTCGTCGATAAAACGGCGGCCATCTTCCAGGGTCAGAAACTCGATCCGGTTATCGCCCGGTTTCGAGCCTTCGAGGCAGAACGGGCAGCGCAAGTTACAGTTGGTTCCGATGTGAAACCAGAGTTCTTCCAGCGTTTGCGGCTGGATATAGCCGCGTGGCTCGTTCTGGCTGGTAGTGAGCCAGGCGTCAGTCTTGTCCATCTTCATAAAAAAAGATCTCCCGGTGAATGTGGGTATAGTCAATGCCGCTGGATTCGAGCCACCGGCTGGTTTCTTCGATCATGGTATCCAGTCCGCAGAGGTAATAGTGGATACCTGCGGCCAAGGGGATTTGTTCACAAAGACCGGTGACGCGGCCATGAAAATAGTCATGGTTGGATTCCCTGGAGACCGCCAGGCTAAAAACCTTTAAGCATTCGAGTTCATCCAGGGCGAAGGCGTCTGCAAGTTTGCGAACTCCGTAGAGACAGGCTTCTGGAGGCAGCGCAGGGTTGCTGCGCAAATGGCTTAAAAAAGGTGCAATGCCGGTGCCGGTGGCGATAAAGACACAGCGCTCACCGGTTGTTGCAGAACGGCCTGGGCGAAACCAGCCGAAAGGGTCGCTGGCCTCGACCTTGTCGCCTGGCTTGCGTTGGGACAGCCAATGACTCACCCGGCCATTCGGAACCCGCCTGATCAGGAATCGCAGGACGTTCTCTTTTGTTCCGGCAGAAATACTGTAGGGGCGTGAGTCTCCGTCGTTATTGAACAAGGCCATGCAGGCCCCAGGTTCGAAGGATACGCCACCCCTTTCGAGCAGGAGCTCGAAGAGGTCATCATGGCGGAAAACAATGTTGTGAACTTTCAGTGTTGGCATGGTTCGTTACGTTCCCGTCAGGGTTTGGATGCCTCGATATCCAGCAACTCGGAAACATCGAATTCGACCTCGGTGGTCAGTATCTGCATCAAGCCTCTCGGATTGGTCAGCCGAAGACTGCGATAGCCGGTCTCTAATAAGCCGTTTTTTTTGAATTCGGCGATCTGATCAGCAACCGCCTCACGCGAGGCCCCAACCAGGTGGGCCAGATCCTTCTGGCTGAGCGGCAGATTGATACTGCCGTCAGCTTGTCTTGCGCCATGACGTCGCGCCTGCCAGAGCAGGGTCAGCACCAACCGGTTGGCGACCGGCTGGTAGATCAGGTCTTCCAGCCGCATCTCCAGTTCACGCCGCCGCAGTCCGACCAGCTTCAAGACCCGCAGGGCCATTTCCGGGTGCCGCTTCAACAGATCCTCGAACTCCTGTCGGGTGATGATACAGACCATTGCGTCATCCACCGCGACCGCACTGTGAGTCCTTATCTCCTCCCCGGTGACCGCCAGCTCGCCGAAGATTTCTCCCGGAGCGAGGATGTCCAGAATCACTTCACGCCCTTCGGCACTGGTCCGGGTCAACTTGACGCGCCCCTGCTTGACCAGGTAGATGCTGTCGCTCTGCTCGTGAGCAAAATAAAAGGTCGTGTTCTTTTTGCAGGTGACCATTTCACTGCGGCTGGCCAGGCGCTGCAGTTCTTCCTCCTGCAGCCAGGAGAAAAGCGCGGCATTTTTGATGTACCAGAGTCTGCGTTGCATAACTGCCTCGTGACCCGTCAACCGAGTTCAACATCCAATACGTCGAGAAACTTGTTGAAGGCGGTGAAGACCTCCATCACACCCAGGGCTTCGATGATTTCAGCATCACTGGCATTTGTTTCACGAACCGCCAGAAACTCCTTATCGGACACTTCATTCGCGGCCCGGTTGGCTTTCCTGGCAAAGCGGATCAGTGCACGCTCCTTGTCGGTAAAATCCGCCTGATCCAGATCAGTTTCGATGCGAGTGACTTCCTCGGCACTGACGCCGATCGCCTTGAGTGCTCCCGAGTGGGCGACTACGCAATATTTGCAGCCGTTGTCCTTGGAAACCAGCAGGGCAATCGCTTCCTTGGTCTTGCGAGACAGTGCGCCTTCCATCATCACACGCTTCACCTTGTGCCAGTTGGCTTCCAGAAGCGGCGGATGGTGGGCGTAGGTTTTGAAGAGATTCGGGATCATGCCGAAGGCTTTTTTGATGTCCTGAAAAAGTTCTTCAACTTCAGGGGAGGCTGTTCCCGGTGCGACCGTATCAATGCGTTTCATAAATCGTCTCCTGATCTTCTTTAAGTGTATCTTCTAAGGTTTGTTTGAGTTCGAGCAGAACCCGCAACGAATCAATCGCCCGCTTGAGAGGGCCTTCCTCTTGTTTCAGTCGGGATTGCATGATCCCGCCCTCAATCGTTGCCACCACCAGTTCAGCCAGAGCGGAGGCCGGCAGATCCTGACGGATCTGACCGCTCGTCTGGGCCGCCTGAATGGTGTCCTGCAGCTTGCCGATCCACTCGGCGAAGACTTCGCTGACCAGTTCCGCGAAAGGTGGCGCATTGTCGCAGGCTTCGAGAGCGGTGTTGCCGAACAGGCAACCGCCGACAAACCCTTTGCTGCGGTTGCGCTCCATGACATGGCGGAAAAAACTGTCCAGCCTGGCTCCGGGTGTGTCCCCCTGCAGGGCATCGTTCAGAAATAGCCTGAAGGTCTCTCTCGCCCGTCTCAAAACCTCCAAACCAATGTCTTCCTTGCCGGTAAAGTGAAAATAGAGATTTCCTTTGGTCATGCCGGTTGCATCCAGCAGATCGCTGATGGTTGTGGTCAAAAATCCTTTGCGGTGGAAAACCTGGGTGGCCTCAACGAGTATTTTTTCTCGGGTAATTTCCCCTTTTGTTGGCATCGTCGACCTCCTTATAAAAAACAAACCGTTTGGTTTTTTAGAAGATTACCAGACAGGTTATGTTTAGTCAATGCGACCAAAGATAATTTTCTGCTTGGGGACCGAGGCCACAAAACCTGGTGAGGTCAGTCGACTTGAGAGCAGAATAGACGATTGGTGCTGAAATGAATGTAATTCGTACTACATTTATGAGACGAAAATTTTAAAGAGGACTTAACTTTTGGAATGTCCTGCTCGACTGAACAGGCAATCGTCGTATGAATTCA
>JAVVDT010000202.1:0-4336 GCA_032250875.1 Desulfuromonadales bacterium
ATGAGGTTTCCAGGCAGAGGAGGCGGCCGCCGCGCTGACGGACCTGCTCCTCGACATGCTTCATCAGACGTCGACCAATGCCGCTGCCCTGACTGTTGGGATCAACAGCAATCCAGTACAGATCGTAATTGCCTTCGGTCAAGGGTACCGGGCCGAACAGGGCGTAGCCGGCCACATGGTCACCGATATCGGCGACAGCGACTTCGTAATCCTGCTGGTTTGGATCGTTGAGAACCGTCTCGAGCAGTTCGAGGGCAATGGCCACTTCATCATCGGTGAAGGCCGCAGTTGCCACCAGAATCTCTTCAAGCAGCGGGATATCATCGTGTCTCAGTTTACGCATGATCAATAACCTCAGTTCTTACGTTTACTGGCCATAGCCAGAATGCGGGCGATCAGCTGCGGGTAGCTTAACCTGGCTGCGCGGGCACTGCGGGCGAGGCCGGCATCGGGGCTGATATCCGGGTTGGCGTTGACTTCCAGAATATAGGGGACACCGTCGCGCAGGCGGAAATCGATGCGTGCGTAATCGCGGCATTCGAGGAGCTTGTAGGCTCTCAAAGCCACATCGCGCACTAGCATTTCATAGCGCATTTTCAGCGGAGCCGGGCAGACCGGCTCGGTCAGCTTGTATTGCTGCGACTTCTCGAGCCACTTGCCTTCAAAGCTGACAATCGGCTGGGCCAGGTCAGGGTGGAACGTGATTTCGGAAAGCGGCAGCACTTCATGGGGACCATTGCCGATGATGGCGGCGTTGATCTCCCTGCCCAGGATAAACTCCTCGATCAGGGCTCCCTGGCGATAGGTACGATGAACATAGTCGATGCGTGCCAGCAACGCTTTCTCGTTCGCTACAACGCTTTCGTTGGAGATCCCCTGCGAGGCATCTTCCCAGCGCGGCTTGACGATCAACGGATAGACCATGTCCCTGACACGCGAATAATGTTCCCCGGGCTTTACCAGAGTGTATTTCGGTGTCGGTAACTGATGCCTGGAGAGGAGGTCTTTGGTGCGCGCCTTGTCTTGGGACAGACCGAGCGACAGCGGTGGCGCACCGGTATAGGTCAGGCTGAGAAGGTCGAAGAGCGCGGCGACGTGCATCTCCTTGCGGCTCTCGCCCCAGAAAGCTTCACAAAGGTTGAACGCCAGATCGGGCTGCAAACGACGCAGCTCGGCGGCAAAGGCCGTGATGTCTTCGCCCAGAGGGACAAGAACGGGCTTATGGCCGAGCTCGATCAGAGCAGCGGCAACGGCCCGGGCCTCCTGCTCTGCACCTTCTTCGGCAATGCGGTCAATCGCTTCACCATGCGTGGCTGAGGGCGGTACGAGGTTAAAGCATACGGCAACGTTCATTGCTTACTCCCGCAGGCAACGCAAGCCGCGCACACGCGGCATCAACAACTGCCAGGATCATCTCGTCATATGCGAGGCCGGTAGCTCTGGCAGCTTTGGGGAAACAGCTGTTCTGCTCCGGGCGTGGCAGGATGCCGGGGAGGGGATTGAGCTCAATCACCTGCGGACGTCCTTTGGCATCGAGGCGGACATCGATGCGGCACCAGTCGCGGCAGTTGAGGGCACGGAAGGCCGACTTACAAAGTTCCTCGATCTGCAGCCGCAGCAGCGGTTCGAGCGCGGCCGGGCAGGAGAAGATCTGCAGGGGATCCTCCTCCTGATCCCAGAGCCACTTGGCTTCGTAGGAATAGATCGGCTGCACGCCTGCGGGCAGGGTGTCGAAGTTGATTTCGACGATCGGCAGCACGGTCAGGTCGCTGCCGTTGCCGATCAGGGCGACGGTAAATTCACGCCCGGGAAGGAACTCCTCAATCAAGGCTGACTGATGGTAGGTATTGAGCACCCATTCCAGCTGGCAGACCAGCTCGTGTCGATTCCGAACCAGGGCTTTGTCAGTGACGCCTTTGCTGGAACCTTCGAGGGTGGGCTTGACTATGAGCGGGTAGCGCAGCCGCGCAGGGATTTCTGTCAGTGAGTTGACCACGGTGAAACTCGGTGTGGCGATTCCGTGTTGGGCGAGTATTTCCTTGGTGCGACGTTTGTCGAGACAAAGGCCGAGAGACAGCGGATCGCTGCCGGTGTAAGGAATGCCGAGCATATCCAGCATTGCCGGAATCTGTGCCTCGCGACTGGCGCCGTGCAACCCTTCGGCAATATTGAAGACCAGATCGGGACGCAGCTTCCGGTAAATTTCGAAAGCGTCGAGATCAGCTTCGACCAGGGTGACCTGATGGGCGGACGCCAGGGCGGCTTCCACCGCCTTGATTGTGTGGATGTCGTCCCACTCGGCGAACAGATCGTCGGAAGGTAAATCAGGAGGTTCCGAGGGAGGTTCTGCCGGTTCTTCCATAAGACCGACAGCATCTCCCTTCAGATTGAAGGAAAGCGCGATATGCATGTGTTAACCCCTAAAAAAAGCCAGCTGCGTAATGGTTACCTTCCAATAGGAAGGGGTGATGGCGTCTTCAGGGCCGGTTAGCCTTGCGGCCTGCGGCTGGTCAAAGGGGTTAACTTTTTCAGCGGGCATGTCTTTGGGTCCCGGCCCCTGAACGCCAGTCAATTTATCGACATATACGCCCGCATTTTTTGCTTGTCAACAGAAAAATATATCTCAAAGAAACGTGAGTTATTACGAGAGGTTACAAAAATAAAAAGTGATAATAAAAAGAGGAAAAGTCATTTTTATGCACCGAAAGCAGCCGCCCATATTCCGGAAAAAAAATTGCGGGCATTGCTGCCGATGCTGCGGGTGCGGTAGCCGCCCTCCTGGACCAGCAATGTCGGCAGTTTCATGCGGCCGATGACCTGGCCGATCTGGTTGAAATCGCCGCCATTGAGTCCCCAGGTTCCGGTAGGGTCGCCCTTGGCCGTGTCGAAGCCGACACAAACCACCAGGTAATCCGGTTGAAAGCGCGCGATGCGTTTGAGTGCTTTGCCGAGTGCAGACAGGTACTGCTCGCTGCTGATTTGTTCGGCGAGCGGCAGGTTCAAGTTGGAACCGAGACCTTCGGCTTCGCCGGTTTCATCTTCGAAGCCACTAAAATAGGGATAGGCAAAGCGCGGATGTCCATGGATAGAAACCGTCAGCACGTCGCTGCGCTGGTAGAAAATGACCTGCTGGCCGTTGCCGTGGTGGTAGTCGATATCGAGTATCGCCACGCGGCCGAAGTCTGAGAGCATCTGCGCGGCAATCGCGGCGTTGTTGAAGTAACAGAAGCCGCCGAAAGCGCGGCGTTCGGCATGGTGTCCCGGAGGACGCACCAGGGCATAGGCTAACCGGTAGCCTTCGAGGATCGTGGCAGCCGCGGTCAAGGTGCAATCAACGGCACCCTTGGCGGCTTTCCAGGCGTTGGCATTCAGTGGCGTGAAGGTGTCGATGCAGAAATATCCCGCCCGTACAGCCAGCTCCTTGGGTGGCCGGGCGCTGTTGCGTATGGGGAAGACATAGGGATAGATCGATTGCCCGGCCGGCAAATTTTGGCAGACCTTGCGAAAATATTCGACGTAGTCGCGATCGTGGGTGCTGGTGAGAAATCGCTCCGAGTAGGTACGCGGCGGGTATTGCTGAAAAAGTGAGGTTTTATTGAGCTCCCGAAGAATACTCCGCACCCGGACCGGAGCCTCGACATAGCCGCGTTCGCGGACATGGTGGATTTCGTGCCGCTCATTAACGACCAGGGCGATACGCTGCTGGCGTGAAGCGCCGGGGCGCGTTTCAGCAGCCGGCTTCCTGCGGTAACGAGGAGCGCGCAGGCGAACCGGGTCATCGACGAAAGAATTCACGACTCGATCGATGTACTCTGGCGAACAGAGGTTGCCGTAACGCACTTCGAGGATCGTCCTGACGATCCTGCGTGCCGTCGTACAAGGCAGAGGCTCGGATTGACCAAGGGCGTCGAAGACCAGGTAGGGCGGGTTGTCATCACCCTCTTTGACCGGCGTCTCGTAAGCGGTACCAACGATCGGGAAGGCCCCGTATTTTTCATAGAACTTGAGGCGCGCCTGGTTCTGCTTGAGAATCTCCGGGTCTTTGCAGAGTGCCGGGTCGTCCGGCAGGCACTCGAAGAAGATGCCTCTGGCGCCCATGGCTGTGGCTTCTTCGCGGACGTGTTCGTAGAGGGCGCCGCCGATACCGCCGCCGGTGGTGCGTTTGGCGGCGGAGATGTAATCAAGGAAGCAGAATCTCAGAGCGGCTTCATGGGAAATCAAGGCAAATCCCTGGATTTTCTGGCGGGCGTTTTCAGCGACGTAGAGGATCGATTTCATGCCTTGCTTGAGCGGGTTGCGCAGCAGCTCCGGGATCTTGTCGATATCGTTCTGCGCG
>JAVVDT010000203.1:0-4334 GCA_032250875.1 Desulfuromonadales bacterium
GAATTGTTGAATTGTTGAATTGTTGAATTGTTGGTGACGTTGGAACCGGACGGGTCGCATTTGACTTTAAACAGTTCAACAGTTCAACAGCGCCGCAGGTGCGTTCAACGATTCAACGCGCGCAGCGCATTGAGGTGTAATGGTTCATATGAACAATTCCGACGAAACCATTGATCCCCTGGGATTGCTGAATCTGCGGATGATTCAGCCTATAAAAGGCTATCGTTTTTCCATGGATCCTTTTCTGCTCTGTGGCTTTAGCGGTTTTGGTGCTGAACAGGCGATCTACGATCTCGGCTGCGGAAACGGTGTGATCCCCCTGTTGGCGGCCGACCGCTCAGCAGCAGAGAAGATCGTCGGCATCGAGCGCCAGCCGCAGATGGTGGAACGTGCGCGGCGCAGTATCGTTCTCAACAATATGGCCAATCGCGTAACCATTCTCCAGGGGGATCTCCGCAGCATCGAACAACTGTGTTCTGCACAGTCAGCCGATCTGGTGCTGGCCAATCCACCGTTTCGAGTTCCTGAGAAAGGTCGGATTTCCAGCAATCATGAGCGTGCGGCCGCGCGTCATGAGCTGGCCGGCGGGCTGGAGGCGTTTCTTCGGGCTGCGTTCCACTTGCTCAAGGAAGATGGCCGCTGTTGCCTGGTGTTCCTTCCGGAGCGGCTGGCCGAACTGCTGGCCCTGATGCAGCAGCTGCACCTCGAACCCAAGCGCCTGCGTCTGGTTCACCACACGCTCGGCGAAGCAGCGCGTCTGGTTTTGGTCGAGGGGTTTAAAGAGGGAAAACCCGGGATGATCGTCGAACCACCTTTGCTTGTTTATAACGGGGAGGGGCAGGATTACACGGAGGAAGTTCTGGCGATGTACGCGGGGGCTGGCGCACGTTGAATCAATTCAACAGTTCAACGATTCAACAGTTCAACGCGCGCAGCGCAATCAACGATTCAACTGTTTTTCGCTGCCTTCAACAGCCGCATCTGCTTCACCAGAAACCTCTCCATCTCCGCGCGCAGCTCGTGATCCGCAATCGTCATCAGCATGCTGCTTATCTTTTGCTTCTCACCCTCATCCAGTTCCACGCGTTGCCACGCCGGAGGGGGCTCCACCGGTTTGTCAAAACGCACATTGACCTTGCCGCGCTTGAGGAACAGATCCTTGACGGGTGTTTTGCCGAGCTCGGCGTTTAGCTGGACCAGGATTTTCGGCTTCATCAGCTGCAGCTGCTGCATCCAGGTGGGTTGGTCGACGTTGACTTCGAGAATGCCCTCGCGAATCCTCACCGGACGGGTGCGCGCGGCGATCTGCGGGCCGACAACCTCGTCCCAGATGATCAGGGCACGGTATTGCTGCAGGCGTTCGTCGAGGCCCAGCCCTTTCAGCATCTTATCAACCAGCTCGCCAGCACGAGCGGCCTGCTTCAATCTCGGTCTGCGGGGTCTTTTCACAAATGACTCCGACGATACAAGCGGCTGCCAATCATCTGGCCGATCACGGCCAGGGCGATGGAGAAGGGTATGACCTGCCAGCTGATATGGTTGACAACGCGCAGGCCGATGATGAAGGGCACGGAGAGATGGATGTAGACGAACCAGCGCATCGAATACCTGGCAGAACCCATACGCAGGTAGCCTAAAGGAATGTTGCTGAGCAAGGCAAAAGCGAACAGGCTGAGCAGGGCCATGTTGATTTCGATATTCAAGAAAGAGACCTCTCGGCGGTGTTGATGTGCTATGGCCAGTCTAGTCGCGTCATTTCATGAAAGTCAATCTTTGTGGGGCGGTTGAATTGGCGCTTTGCGCCGTTGAATTGGGCTGCGCCCGTTGAATTGGGCTTGCGCCCGTTGAATTGGGCTGCGCCCGTTGAATTGGGCTTGCGCCCGTTGTTTTGTTTTTTATAAACGATTCAACGGTGCCGCAGGCGCCAATTCAACGCACGAAGTGCAATTCAACGTAGCCGCAGGCAACAATTCAACGCGCGCAGCGCAATTACAATTCAACGCACGCAGTGCAATTCAACGATTCAACAATCCAACAATCCATGCTAAAGTCCACAGGTTAAATTATTCTCTCTCTCGGGGCTTCGTTATGGATCAGAGACAACAGCTATTGCTCGATGCCACCAGACGGCTGATCCGTCGCGAGGCCTTTCCAAATCTGGCAAAACTCCTTGCCAAGTCGCACCCCGCCGACATCGCTCACCTGTTCCGCTACCTTGAACTGAAGGAACAGCGCATCCTGTTCAACCTGATCGGCAATGCGGAAAAGAGCGCCTACGTACTGGCGGAGCTCGATCATGTCACGGGCGCTCAGCTGCTGCAGACGCTCGATAAGGAGACGATCACCGAGGTGCTCCAGGAGATGCCCTCGGATGACGCCGCCGACATTATCGGCAACATGCCGGAAGAGCTGGCCGACGAAATCCTCAACATCATGCATGATGACGATTCCGACGAGATCGAGCATCTGCTGCAGTATGACGAGGACTCGGCCGGCGGTATCATGTCGACCGAGGTCTTCGCCCTCAAGGAGGATGTGACCGTCAAGGAGGCGATCGAGGCGATCCAGAAGGCCGATGATGTGGAAATGGTCTTCTACCTCTATGTCGTCAATGAGCCCGGCCAGCTGGTCGGTGTGCTCTCCCTGCGTCAGCTACTGACGGTTCTGCCGACCAGAACCCTTTCAGAGATCATGATCACCGATGTCATCAGCGTGCGCACCGATACCGACCAGGAAGAGGTGGCACGGGTCGTCGAGAAGTATAATATCCTGGCCGTACCGGTTGTCGATGAAATGAACAACCTCAAGGGTATTATTACCGTAGACGACATTATCGACGTTCTCCGCCAGGAGGCGACCGAAGATATCTACAAGATGGCGGGTGCCAGTCAGGAAGAGCTGCTCTACGGCAACAAGGCCTTCAAGATCGCCAGTCTGCGCTTGCCCTGGCTGCTGGTCAACCTGTTCGGCGGCGTGATTACCGGCTATTTGATGTGGCTTTTCAAGCTGACCCTCAAGGAAGTGATCGCCCTGATCTCCTTTATCCCGGTGATCACCGGCATGGGCGGCAACGTTGGCGGCCAGTCGGCGACCATCATGGTACGCGGTTTCGCCACCGGGCGCATCGATTTCACCATGCTGCGTCAGGTTTTTTTCAAAGAGATGCGGGTCGGCATGATTATGGGCAGCGTCTGTGGCCTGACCGTCGGTCTGGTTGCCTGGTTCTGGCACGGCAATCCCTATCTGGGGCTGGTTGTCGGTCTGGCCATGGTGGTGGCGATGGTGGTGGCTTCATCGATGGGCGTGATCGCCCCGGCCGCCTTCAAAAAACTGGGTATCGACCCGGCAATCGCTTCGATGCCCTTCGTCAGCACCGCCAACGACATCACCGGCATCCTCATCTATTTCGCCACGGCGACGATGTTTATTTCCTTTTTGCGATAGAGTGCTCTTGACTCATCCAGCGGCTTAAATTGTCAGCCAGCTTTTGGTTCTCGCCTTTGAGGAAACGATTCTGGAAAATGGCATCGTCTGCAAAAACCGCAAATTCTCCTTTGCCAACCTTGCCGGTGACCAGCAAGCCGAACTCCTGCACAGCATCCTGGTCTGATAGAACCTGGTCGCGGTTCAGATCAACCCACGCGGCAGGACCGGTGCTGGCAATCACCTGGACCCCTTCATGGTGAGGCCGCAGTGGCCAGCCACCGTACAGCGAAAAGTAACTCAGGCCGGTGTTTAAGGGATGGGGTTGCAAGTTTGAGACTCTGAAGTTGAGGGGCTCGCCATCGATAACCCGGGACTTGTCCCCCTCGCGCACGACACCGTTTGCAGAGGTCACCCCAAGTTCTTCCAGTAATGGCACAAGCGGCGGAGCGATATGCAGGGTCACGACTAAATACCCGCCGTTCTCCAAAAAACCAAGCACAGCTTTGATTTCGCTTGCGGTGAGAGGCTTGAATGCGCCGGAGATAATCAATGCATTGACTTCAGTCAGCAGCTCCGGGGTCAACAATGCGTTGGTTGCGTCGACCTGCCAGCCGTTGTCACGGAGTCTGCCAGCGAGCTGCCCCAGCTGTAATTCGCCGGGTTTCTCAATCGTAAACGCTTGCCCGTGTCCCTGATCAAAAAGGGCCTTGATGGGTTCTGCAAAAGCCGGATTGCAGAATGTCAGGTTAAACAGCAGCAGTAATAAGATTGAACGCATCATGAGACCCTCTCTTGTTATAGAAAACCAAATTGGTCGCCTATGCTCGCCCGAGACATGAATTTTGTCAAGCTGTTATCAAGTTTTTTGAGCATGTAACGTGTTATGGTTGTTTCTCTCACGATCGTTG
>JAVVDT010000204.1:0-4272 GCA_032250875.1 Desulfuromonadales bacterium
GCCAATGGACTTGATTCATGGGCTGGCGACTTCGCAGAATCGTTGTATTGAAGGCGGTGCTCATGTCTGCTCCTAAATGGATCACTCCATTCTTTTATACTGCTGCAATTTCAGCCTTGCTGGCGTTATTTCTGGTGTTTCTGCGGCACGATGCGAACCATCAAGCTCTCGACGGACATACTGTCGCTGACCTGACCATCAATCTCAGCGGGCAGCCCATCAGGGAGCATTGCACCACATGCCACCCCAATGGCTCACGTCCGGATCCGGGCAACCTCATTCAGACGGTTAAATCCCATCCGGATATCGCACCGCACCGCATTGAACAACTTGGCTGTACGGCTTGCCACCTCGGGGAAGGAATGGCTTTGGATCTGAAGATCTCACACGGCCTCCCAGGGCTTGGTGCCCGTCAAGTCCTGACCGGCAAGGATTTGCAGGCAAGCTGCTTCAGATGTCATCCTCCTGGCATCCTGCCTGGAGCCGAGCAGGCCTGGAACGGTTATCGGCAGTTTTTTGCCAAAGCCTGCAATACCTGCCATGTCATCAGCAGTGAAAATCCGGGAGGGTTGTATGGGCCGGATCTGACGGCTATCGGCAGCATCCTCGGACTTGACCAGCTTCAGGAGTCAATTCTGGAGCCGCGTAAGGACTTGGTGAACTCCAGGATGCCACGCTTTCCGTTATCCAAAACTCAAGCACGCCAGATCAGCTATTTTCTGAAAAGCCAGGCAGGCACCCCCCTGTACACAACCCCCATGCAGGTACAATCAGGCTTGGCCCGGACCATTGAGGTAGATCTTCTGCCGGCGGGGAAGTCCCTGTCGAAAGGTGAAAGTCTTCTTTATCAGGAGCAATGCCTGGGATGTCACAAATACAAGCAATCCGATGGCAGGATTGGACCTGATCTGACCTATATCGGCAGACAGCGTGACACGCAATATCTGAAAACATTCCTTAACAATCCAACGCGACTGATCCCCGGTTCGGCCATGCCGCGTATCTCCATGGAAGAAACGAAAGAGAGCCATCTGCTGCAATTCCTTTTGAAGGATGCGCCTGGTTCGATTGCCGCCATGAGCAGCAAGCAGCTTTATATGCAACTTTGTCAACGCTGTCATGCCGCTGGTGGTGATGGCCGCGGCCCCATTCAGCCCAACCTGGCCAACTTGCCCAGGGCCTTTACCGAAAACGCTGACTTCTTTCGCACAGTCAGCGACCAAAGACTTCTGGAAAGCCTGCGCAAGGGAATCCCGGGCACATCCATGCCGAGTTTTGGGAAGCTCCTTGATGAAGACCAGATGGACCGTTTGCTTAATCTGGTCTTTGCCGCATTTATCGAACTCGGACGATACGAAAAAGCTGAATTGTCCACGCTGCCAAAACAACCGGAAATTCAGGCAGGGCAACAACTCACAGAGGAAATCTACAAGAATAACTGCGCCCGCTGTCACGGCGCCTTTGGTACCGGCACCGGACCGGAATATCTTGAGCATCTGCCGCGCCCCCGGAATTTGCGTAATCAACCCTATTTTGCAGCTCTTACGGATCAGCGTATCATTAGGGCAATTCATGACGGCATCCCGGGAACTGCTATGCCGGCGTTCAGGGATCATCTTGGTGGACTGGCCCTGTTGTCTTTAGTCGATCAGGTCAGGGTCTTCTCCGGAACTCAGGAATGACGATGATCAAGTTGACACGCAGAGAGTGGTTTGGCAAGGGATTGACGGGACTGATCCTGCTCGGTTTCGGCGGACTCCTGTTGGACGTCTGGATATCAGCCCGCCGCTTTTCGTCCGCACACAGACAGCGGCTCATCGATCTGAAGAATTTACCGGGAGACGGCACCTACCCTTTTCCGAATCTCAAGGTTGCGCTGGTCGTCAACGCAGGGCAGATGGCGGTGATCAGCCTGGAATGCACACATCTGGGGTGCCTCGTAAATACCGTTGACGAGGGTTTCTTCTGCCCCTGCCACGGCAGCGAGTTCGGTCCGGGAGGCGAGGTCTACTCAGGGCCAGCACCCAGATCGCTCCCCTGGTATAGGGTTGAGATCAAAAACGGTCAGGTCTGGTTCCACTCGAGTACGAAGACAGACGTTCCTGAATGGGTAACAGTACAAGCAATATCTGAACACGGAGCGTAACCACCATGGCAGGGAACTTTCTCCAGCATCTCCAGACAGGCAAGATAAGCCGACAAGCGCTACGGCCGACAACAACCTTCGGTTTGGGTATTGCGTGCCTGACCTGCCTGGGAATCCTGTTGGCCACCGGATTGACCCTTTTCCTGTATTACGTACCAGATCAATCGAAGGCTTATGAGAGAATCCTGCACATTACGACCACCCTGCGTTTCGGCCGGGTGGTGCGCAATCTGCACTTTTTGGCCGCCAATGCGCTGATCATTTTCAGCGTGCTGCACCTGTCACGGGTCATCTTCACAGGCAGCTACAAAAATCGCTGGCTGAACTGGTCATACGGCCTGATCCTCTTGCTGCTGATCATGTTTGCCAATTTTACCGGTTACCTGTTGCCATGGGACCAGGTTTCTTACTGGGCGATCAAGGTTGGCTCTTCTTTAGTTGAATATATTCCGTTTGCAGGAGATGCGCTCAAAACCTTCCTGCTCGGCGGGCATGATGTCGGCCATGAAACCCTGTTGCGATCGTTTGCTTTTCATGCCGGTATCCTGCCAATGGCTTTGTTCGTTTTCGTCTGTCTCCATCTGTGGCGAATCCGTAAAGATGGTGGCCTGGCAGCCAGCACATCGACCGGGGATGACAAGATTGCTGCAGCGCCATGGCTTTATCGGGCAGAGAGTGGTGTCGCCTTTACTGTCTTGGCTGTCTTGCTGATTTTGGCTCTGTATATTGATGCGCCGATTTATGAACGAGCCCAGCCCTCTCATCCCCCCAACCCGGCCAAGGCGCCATGGTATTTCGTCGGAATTCAGGAAATGACCAGCTATTCAGCAATGCTTGGAGGTGTCATTGCCCCTGCGACGATCGCATTGTTTCTCCTCTTTCTGCCAAAACTCGATCATAGCCGATCTTTAGGTGGGCAATGGCTGGCCGCCGACCGCTGGATCTGGTCGGTCATTTTTCTGTCAATCCTGGCCAGCCAGATCATCTTCATCATAATTGGCGAATGGCTGCGCGGCCCGAACTGGCAGCTCGTTCTTCCATTTTAACAACAGTGACAAGGAGCAAAATCATGCCAAATTCAAAAAAATTGATCAGTCTGATGACAGTCATGCTGGCCCTTGTAGTGTCATACAGTTTCGCTTGGGCCATGGATGATGAACAGCAGCAGAAGTTTGAACAGATTCTGCAAATGGACATGCAGCAGTTAACGACAGCCTCTCAAGAGGCGCTCGCAAGAAAGTATCCTGGCGAGGATTGGGAACGGTATGATTTTCCATCATTCGTCTTCACCAGCGAGGCCGTGGAGACCGGCTACAGGATCGCGGTTAAAGAGCCCAGCCTGCTTGGAACAGCGAACATCAGCGGCAAACAAGAGGTCATCCCCTGTTACTGTTTCTGTGACGCCATGGGCCACAAGAATTTGCTCTACTGCTTCTGGAAAGACGGTATGCCTGAAGGAGAGTTTGACGACCATGCCGCAAACTGCAATATCTGCTACGGCCAGGCGATGTTGGCGTTCTTGTGGAACGACCTCGGTGCAACACATGACGAAATCATTGCCGGAATGGAGAAGAGGTTTTCGCGCATGGTGGAGATGCACAAGGAAGGGAAACTATGAAATCCAGGTGTTTCCGAACGAAAACCCTCTTGGATAATGGCAACTCCGGGAATCAGAGATTCGTCGAACTCGCTGAGATAGATTCACTATCATCAATTTCATATTTTTTAATTCTGTAAGCTAAGATATGTCGTGGAATATGTAAAAATTTAGCAGCCTTAGTGAGGTTTCCGCTTGATGCCACTAATGCTTGTGAAATTGCTTGACGTTCAATGTCTTTTAATGGGAACCCTGCTTGTGGCATATGAACAACGAATGGCAATGATTTATGGTTTTTGTTGCCTATCTGTATACGCATCGGAAGATCCTCTTTATCGATCATTTCTTTGCGTGCTAAAATGGCTAAACGCTGCATAAGGTTTTCAAGCTCCCTGACATTTCCTGGCCACGGATAGCTTTGCAAACCTTCGATAGCCGCTGACGAGAGCTGCAAATCACGCTTCACAGTGTACCTGTTGAGAAAAAGCTGTGCGAGAAGGAGTATATCTTCTGGTCGTTCCCTTAAGGG
>JAVVDT010000205.1:0-4259 GCA_032250875.1 Desulfuromonadales bacterium
GTTCTCCTGCTTGCCTTAGCCGCCCATCTTTTCGCGGGGATAGGCCATGCTCAGGGTTTGGCTTGGTGCTTCAGCGCTGAGGGGAACCCGCGTCTGGAGAAGAACCTTCAAGGGGATTGCGACACCGCCGACCCCTGTGCTGATGGAAGCAGGCATGAAACACATGCCGACCACGGGGATGTCGACCCCGAGCACTGCGGGGATTGCTTCGATCTTCCCACGTTCGCGCAGGATGTTCATCGCACTTCCCGCTTCTCGTCGGATGCAGACGTATCCGATTGCGCTCCCGCGACTCTGCATCCTTCACATATTTCTCTGCCTCACCCACTTCTTGAGGCGGTTCCGGGATTCCGGCCGCAACCACCCCCCACACAACAACTCACCCTTGTCTTTCTTCGTACGGTTGTCCTGAGAAATTGATCCCTCTTCTATGCCTTTCCAAGGCGTCCGTTGGGCTTTTCGCCCATCTCTGATTCCGCTTTTTTCACGAAGTTAAAACCTCATTTTCGAGGAACTGGTTTCACTTTTTCGATTATCCGGCTCACGCCGAGTCGATGACGCCGGTCACATGCAGTCCCATGCCGTGCGAAATCTTCTAGGGTAACGCACTCCGGCTGTACTGTCGGTTGTTATGAATCGGTTCCTGTGTCGAGGTGATCGTCTCCGACGTCCTGTATCGAGGGCTAAACGAGGAGATTGAAGAAAAATGAATTTCATCTTGATACCTGCTCTGCTGCTGACCTTTGTACTGCCGCGATTGGGATTTGCGGCTGAATACGGTGGGGAGCCGCTGACGCTTGACAGGGTGCTGGAACTCGCCGCTTCGGCCGCCCCGGCGGTGCGAGTAGCCGGTACGCGGGTCGCCGAGGAGGAGGCAAAGCTTGCCGGCGCGAAAGTACGCACTCTCGAAAACCCCGAACTGGAGCTGGAGGCCGGCCCCCGAAGCGCCGAGGAGAACAATGTCGATTTCGGTGTCGGACTAGAATTTCCCGTTGAGCTGTGGGGCCGGCGCGACAAGCGCATCGCTGTTGGCGAAGCCGCGCTCCAGCGGGAGAAATTCCTGGCCCAGGAGGTGCTGCGGCAAACTGTGAGCGCAGCGCTCGGCGCCTATTCTCAGGTTCTGCATGACCGCAAGCGGGTGGAACTGGCTCGCGAGCGAAAGGACCTCGCCGAGGAGCTTCTGCGCATCGCCAATGAACGTCATATTGTCGGGAAGGCCCCCCGTTTAGAGGTGAACCTCGCCCGAGCCGAAGTTGCCCGGTCTGCCAGTGAAATTGCCGCCGAGGAAGGACGGCTCGCCAAGGCAAGAACTGCCCTGGCCCAAGCCCTTGGCCTGCCCGGCGCCGAACACCTGCTGATTGAAGGCGATCTCGCTGACAGGAGCCTCTTCGCCCCCATACAGACTGCCGTTTATTCCCGGCGGCCGGACCTTCTTGCTGCCCGGGCCGATGCGCAGGCATCGGAAGCGGGTGTGGCGCTGGCCCGGGCCGAGCTGCGCCCCGATGTGGCCCTGCGCCTGAGCTATCACCAGGAAGGGGACGAAAAGCTGGCCATGGCAGGTGTCGCTATCGGCCTGCCATTCCTTAACCCCCGTGACGAGGCGCCTGTCCGGCAGGCCTTGGCTAAAAGCCAGCGTGCCAGAATCCTCGCCGAATCGAGGGAACGGACCGTTTCGAACCAGATCGAAGGGGCGCGCCTCGTCTATGAATCCGCCGCTGAGGCCGTGCGCCGCATGGAGGAAGAAGCACTCCCGCTGCAACGCGAGAATCAGTCCATGGCCACCGAGAGCTATCGTAGTGGCAAAATCGATTTGACCACCTTGCTACAGGTGCGTCGCGAGGCCCTCGAAACGCGGAAGGAGTATCTCGACCACCTTCTGAGAGCTTCCGAAGCCGGCGTCGGGCTGGCATCGGCCGTTGGAACTCTTTCCAACTAATATTCATATTCCAGCCAAAGGAGAAACATCATGCATCGTTCCGTCCTGCTGTTCGCCACTCTCTTCGTTTTCGCTGCCTCTTCCGTTTTCGAGGTCAAACCTGTCATGGCGGAGGAAGACGTCCATGCGGCCGAAGGAGCCGAGCCCGGGTCTTATGAAGACTGGTGCTCCGAGCACGCCGTTGCCGAATCCCAGTGCACTCGCTGTGACAAGTCGCTGATCCCGGTATTCAAGGCTACCGGCGACTGGTGTGACAAGCACGGGCTGCCCAAGTCCCAGGATCTCAAGTGCGATACGGGTCTCAAGATCGTCCGGCCACTCAAAAAGGAGCTGTAAATGCGCCAAATCCTCTGCCTGTTGGCCCTGATTCCTCTTGTCGCAGCCGCCGGCTGCGGCGAGAGTCCCCCGGCGAAGACTCCGGTCCCCGTGCAGGAAACCGTCGCGACCCAAAAGAGAGGCAATTTCCAGCCGCTTAAGCAGGAAAAAGGGATGTGCCGGGAACATGGGGTTCTCGATGCGCTCTGCACCAAGTGTAACCCGAAACTGGCCGTCATCTTCCAGGCCAAGGGGGACTGGTGCGCCGAACACGGATTTCCCGAATCGATCTGCCCCCAGTGTCATCCGGAACGGAAAGGCCGGCCTGCTGTGGATGTCAGTATCGACGAGGCGCCCGCCGACGGCACCATGGTCATCCTGAAAACCAGGGAAGCGGCGCGGCTGGCGGGGATCGAAACCACCCAGGCGCTTCCTGCCCAGGACAGCGCCGAAATGATTGTGCCGATGGTGATCGCCTACGATCCGACACGGGTCGCTCAGGTCAATCCCCGCTCTGCCGGTGTGGTCAAACGCCTCTATGCCGATATCGGCACCCGAGTCACGGCGGGCGATCCGCTCGCCGAGATTGAGAGCACGGCGGTCACCGCCGATCAATCGAAACTTGCCGCGGCGCAAGCCCGGGTCCGGATGGCGGATGAGAACTTCCGCCGCGAGGCCGAGTTGGAGAAGAAGGGCATTTCGGCCAAGGTCGAGGTTTTCGCCGCCGAGCAGGAATCTCTGGATGCTCTGGCTGAACTGAATGCCCTCAAAGGTTCGCTGAAGGTCGTGGGTGCGGGCGAAAACGGCGGCCGCTATACCCTGAAGGCCCCCTTCGCCGGAGTGGTCACCAAGCGCACCGTTTCCATCGATGAGTTCGTCGACAGCCGTGCCCCCATCTTCGAAGTTGTGGATACTTCCTCCATGTGGGCCGAGCTGGCCCTGCCCGAGAGGTATCTCGGAGGGATACGGGCCGGCATGCCCGTTGTCGTCACCCTGAGCGCCCTGGAAAGGCACGAGTTCCGCGGCACGATCATTACCATCGCTCCGGCCGTCGACCCGCAGACACGCACCGCCCAGGCCCGGGTGCGCCTAGACAATCCCGAAGGATTGCTGCGGGCAAACATGTACGGAGAAGCACGCATTTTTGTGGGTCGGTCCGCCGCCATCGCTCAAGTTCCCCGGGATGCGGTCCAGCGGGCCAAGACCGTCAACCTTGTCTTCGTGCGCCTCGCCGAGGACGAGTTCGAGGCCCGGCGGGTTGAGCTTGGCCCGCGCTTCGGCAATGGCGAAACCATGCAGCTCACCTCGGGGGTACAGCCCGGGGAAGAGATCGTCGTTGCCGGCAGCTTTTTTCTCAAGACCGAAACCCTCGGGGACTCGATCGGAGCCGGCTGCTGTGAAGTGGACTAGGAGAATTCCATGCTGAACCAGATCATCGACTGGTCCCTCCGGCACCGACTGACGGTGATCGTCGCCTGGGCCGTCATCGCCGTCCTCGGAGTCTTCGCTTTTTTGCGCCTACCGATGGATGCCTACCCTGACACCACGCCGGTCCAGGTCCAGGTAAACACCGTGGCTCCGGCCTTCTCCCCCCTGGAGATCGAGCGGCAGATCTCAGCGCCGCTGGAGCAGGTGATCTCCGGACTGCCGAAGCTGAAGGAGGTCCGCTCCATCTCCAAGTTCGGCCTCTCCCAGATCACAGTCATCTTCGAGGATGGCACCGATATCTATCTCTCCCGCCAGGTGGTCATGGAGCGGGTGCAGAGCATCGATCTTCCCGCCGGCATCGGCAAGCCCGAACTCGGGCCTGTGGCCACTGGCCTCGGGGAGGTCTTCCATTATCTGATCACCGCCAAGGACAAGACCCTGGCCGAGTTGCGCACTCTGCACAACTGGGTGATGAAGCCGCAGATGCGCTCTGTCTCTGGGGTGGCGGAGGTAAACACCTGGGGAGGCGACGAGCGGCGCATCGAGATCGTGGTCGATCCGCAGGAACTCGCGAACCGCG
>JAVVDT010000206.1:0-4253 GCA_032250875.1 Desulfuromonadales bacterium
GCTCAGTGAAAACCGGTACTTGATCTTGGGCATGGTCGTCTCCGTTTTTGCTGACCATACCCTTTTTTAACTAACATTTCAAGCGTGACATGACACTAGCAATGGCGCAATAACCAGTGCAACAACGCTCATCAGCTTGATGAGAATGTTCATGGCCGGACCGGAGGTGTCTTTAAAGGGATCGCCGACCGTGTCACCGATGACCGCGGCGTTATGAGCATCGCCGCCCTTCTTTTCACCGGCGAGCTTGCCTTGTTCAATATACTTCTTGGCATTGTCCCAGGCACCACCGCCGTTGGACATCATCAGCGCCAGCAACACACCGGCCACAGTCGCACCGGCGAGCATGCCGCCGAGAGATTCCTTGCCGAGCACGAAGCCGATCAGGACCGGGGCGGTGACCGCAACCATGCCGGGCAGGATCATCTCACGCAGAGCGGCGCGAGCCGAGATGTCGACACATTTTTCCGATTCAGGCTTAACACCAGGTTTGCCTTCGAGCAGGCCGGGAATTTCACGGAACTGGCGACGGATTTCATCAACCATCTTGCCGGCTGCACGACCAACGCTGGTCATAGTCAAGGCGCCGATAAAGAATGGCAGAGCTCCGCCGATCAGCAGGCCGATAACCACTCTGGGTTCAATCAGGTTGATTGCTTCAAGACCAACCGTTGTCGCATAAGCCGAGAAGAGCGCCAGCGCGGTCAGGGCAGCCGAGCCGATGGCAAAGCCTTTGCCGATGGCTGCAGTGGTGTTGCCGATGGCATCGAGACCATCGGTAATCTTGCGGACTTCAGGTCCGAGACCGGCCATTTCAGAAATTCCGCCGGCATTATCGGCAATCGGACCATAAGCATCAACAGTCATGGTGACGCCGACGGTAGCCAGCATGCCGACAGCAGCGATACCGATACCGTAGAGGCCGGCAAAGTAGTCAGCTACGAAGATTGCAATACATATGATCAGAATCGGCAAAGCTGTGGACTCGAGACCAACCGCCAAGCCATGAATGATATTAGTGGCCGGACCGGTCTTGCTGGCCTCGGCGATACGGGTAACCGGTGCATGGGCTGTGTAGTATTCTGTAACCTGACCGATGGCGATACCAGCCAGGGTTCCTGCGAGGATGGCCCAGAAGACCCCTGTCGCCAGGTTGAGGTAGTTGATGAAAAAGAACGCTGCGACCAGGAAACCCGCGGCGGCGACGAAGGTGGTGTAATGCAGTGCTTTGGCCGGATCCATCGATTTGAGGACTTTCATCGAACCGATACCGATAAAGGAGAATATCAGGCCGATCATGGCCAGACCGAGGGGCAGCAGCATCGCAGACGACTGGGTCTGCAGCGTGCTGCTCGCAGCCGTGCCGAGTTTGGACATCAGAGCCGGGCTTGCCGCTGCGGCAATCGCGATGGTCGCGATAATCGAACCGACATACGATTCGAAGATATCCGCGCCCATGCCGGCGGTATCGCCAACACAATCGCCGACATTATCGGCAATAACACCAGGGTTACGAGGATCATCTTCGGGGATACCGGCTTCTATCTTGCCAACCAGGTCGGACCCGACATCAGCAGCCTTGGTATAGATACCGCCGCCGACACGGGCAAACAGCGCAATGGATGAAGCACCCATGGCGAAACCGTTGATATATTTGGAAGTTGCAGGGTCGCCACCGAACATGATGTAGGCGACACCGACCCCAACCAGACCGAGGGAGGCAACGGCAAGGCCCATAACAGCGCCGCCGTTGAAGGAAACTTCAAGCGCCTTGGCCTGACCGGACAGACGAGCAGCCTCAGTTGTCCGGACATTGGCGCGGGTTGCCGCTTTCATGCCGATAAAACCGCAGGTCATAGAGCAAATGGCGCCGCCGACAAATGCGAAAGCCGTCTGGAAGTTCATGCCCATGGCAATCAAACCGAACACCAGAACAATAAAGATCGCCAGGACGCGGTATTCACGACCGAGAAAGGCCATGGCGCCGGCATGGATATCTTCTGAGATCTCTCTCATTCTTTCATTGCCGACAGGTTCGGCCTTGACCACGCTGTACAGGATGATAGCGATCACAAAACCGACCACACCGAGGATCGGTGCAAACATCTGCAGTTCCATCTTTTCATTCCTCCCTGATTTTCGTTAAATTGAGTGGCTATACTCAGATCAATACTTCACGTTTGTTATATCTGTTCATGGCTTCCTGTGCCCCCTCTCGCAAAAACAACTCCAGAGCATCGGCCGCCGTCTCAATATATCGTTGCAGCTGGCTACGTTCGGCAGCATTGAAACGGCTCAAGACATGTCCTGAGACATCTTTCCCTGCCTGAGGCCGCCCAACCCCCATGCGCAATCGGCCATAACCTGCTTCACCGAGTGCCGCACCAATGTTGCGCAGGCCGTTATGACCGCCATGACCACCGCCGACCTTGATACGCAGGCAGCCAAAGGCCAGGTCAATCTCGTCGTGAATCACAATCAAATCCCCCGGCATAATGCCGAGGGATTGACAAGCAGGAGCGACACTTTCACCACTGCGATTCATGTATGTCTGCGGCAGCAGAATCGTTGCCTCTTCACCAGCTACTCGGCCAACGCCGTAAAAGCCCTGGTAACCCTTGCGTTTCAAGGCGATCCCGGCTCGTTCAGCTAAGTGCGTGGCAACCATAAAACCAATATTGTGGCGTGTTTCAGCATATTCCATGCCGGGGTTGCCAAGTCCCACGATCAGCTTCACAAGCGTTCCGCCTAGTCTTCGTCAGCGGACCCTGCAGCGACCAGAGCCTCTTCGCCCTCTTCACCCTCTTCGCCAGCCTCAAGCTCTTCAGGTTTATGGCCGACAACGGTCAGGACGGTGTAGTTGACATCGTGCTGTGACTCAACGCCTTCGGGAAGAGCAACCTCGTCAATATGAACGACATCGCCGATATTCAGCTTGGTCACATCGATTTCTATCGATGTCGGAATATTTGTCGGCAGGCAATTCAGTTCCAGCTCATGACGAATCAGCTGCAAGGTACCACCCTCGGCTTCACCCTGAGATTTGCCGACAGGATGCACTGGGACCATTATGGAAAGGGTCTTTGTCAAGTCGATCGCCAGAAAATCGACATGCTGAGTGTCGCGACGAATCGAATCAATCTGCATATCTTTAAGAATAACGACCTGGCCGTCAAAAGGGCCATCACCCTTTAAAGTAATCAGGGTATTCCAGCCTGCTTCGTTGGCAATCGCCTGCTGCAGGGCTTTCGGATCCAGGCGAAGATTGAGCGGGTCAATTCCCTTGCCATAAACCACAGCCGGCACCAGGCCGTCGCGACGAACTTTGCGAGAACCGCCCTTACCTATGCGAACTCGTGTTTCTACGTTCAGTACCGATTTGGCCATTTAACTGTTCCTCCATCCTCGTAAAACTCTGGGTGTCTGTATTTTTTCTGCAGCAGCTCAGACAAAGAGCGAACTCACAGATTCATCACCGTGGATACGGCGGATCGCTTCCGCCAGCAGGTTTGCTACGGAAACAATCCGCAGCCGTGAACAATTCTTAATCTTATCTTCCGTAGGAATCGTATTACAAACCAGGACTTCTTTCAGTGAGCTTGCGTTGATCCGCTCCAGCGCCGGTCCCGACAAAACCGGGTGAGTTGCTGTCGCGTAAATATCACCTGCTCCATGCGCCTTGAGCGCTGCAGCAGCCTGGCAGAGGGTTCCCGCCGTATCGATCATGTCGTCAACTATAATGCAGGTCTGGCCGTCAACCTCACCTATGATATGCATCACTTCAGAGACATTGGCGGCACTGCGGCGCTTGTCGATAATCGCCAACCCGGCATTCAAGCGCTTGGCAAATGCACGCGCACGTTCTGTCCCCCCGGCATCAGGAGAAACAACTACCACGTTTCCTTGGAAACGAGACTTGATATCCTCCAGAACGACTGGCGCTGCATAGAGATGATCGACTGGGATGTTGAAGAAACCCTGGATCTGTCCGGCATGCAGGTCGACGCACAGCACCCGCTGCGCCCCCGCTGTCGTGATCAGATCGGCAACCAGCTTACTGGTAATCGGTGTCCGCGGTGCCACCTTGCGATCCTGACGCGCATATCCGAAATAAGGGATAACGGCGGTGATGCGAGCCGCCGAAGCACGCTTCAGGGCATCAATCATGATCAGCAGCTCTATCAGGTTTTCATTGGCGGGCTGACACGTTGATTGAACAACAAAAACGTCTCGACCACGTACGTTTTCGTTAA
>JAVVDT010000207.1:0-4235 GCA_032250875.1 Desulfuromonadales bacterium
TGGTCTGCAGCCATTGCCTGCGTCCAACGTTGTCACTTAGCTTCCCGCAAGCAACAGCTGCAGCCCACATGCTGTGCGGTTGAGCAGGGAATTGAATCGTTACAAACAATTATCGATTTTTTCGTTTGGCGTCACGCATCCTAAAAAAGCCCCAGCTGACTGTCAGACTTCAAGCGCGGGAACTTGACCGGATAATCGCCGCTGAAACAAGCATCGCAGAAACAACCCGAAGCCACGCCATCGAGGGCGCCGGCGGCAACAAGCATGCCTTTTTGACTCAGGTAACCGAGGGTGTCCGAAGTTATGTAGCGGCTGATTTCCTCGATGGTATGTGACGAAGAGATCAGCTCCTTGCGCGACGGCGTGTCAATGCCGTAGTAGCAGGGGAAACTGGTCGGCGGGCTGGAAATGCGCACGTGCACCTCACGGGCGCCGGCGTTGCGGATCATCTTGACGATCTTGCGGGCCGTGGTGCCACGCACCAGGGAGTCATCCACCACGACCACGCGCTTGCCTTCAATCACATCGCGCACCGGGTTGAGTTTGATCTTGACACCAAAGTGGCGAATGGACTGTTGCGGCTCGATGAAGGTTCGGCCGACATAATGATTGCGGATCAGCCCTAGTTCAAACGGGATCCCCGACTCTTCCGCATAACCGATGGATGCCGGAACCCCGGAATCTGGCACGGCAATGACCACATCAGCCTCAACCTTGTGTTCCCTGGCCAGCTGACGACCGAGCTCCTTGCGGACCTTGTAAACCTGCTTGCCGAAGATGGTGCTGTCCGGACGGGCGAAGTAAATAAATTCAAAGATACAGGGCGATGGTTTGGTCTCCTTGAACGGCTTGTACGACTTCATGCCGTGCTTGTCGATCACGATCATTTCGCCGGGTTCGATTTCACGAATGAATTCGGCTTCGATCAGATCGAAGGCACAGGTTTCAGAAGCGATGACAAAGCCTTCATTGAGCTTGCCAAGTGCCAGCGGCCGGAAGCCGTTCGGGTCACGCACTGCAACCATACGCGTTTCTGTGAGAAAAACGATACTGTAGGCGCCCTTGACCGACATCAGGGCTTCGGCAACTCGATCTGCAAGTGAATCGCTCTGCGATTTTGCCAGGAGGTGGATCAAAACTTCGGTGTCGGATGTTGTAGAAAAGATAGAGCCGGTATGCTCCAGGCCATTACGGATTTCCTGAGCATTCACCAGATTGCCGTTATGAGCCACGGCAATGCTGCCGCGGGCATAATCAACCATGATCGGCTGGACGTTTTTGAGATCGCTGCTGCCCGACGTAGAGTAACGGACATGGCCGATAGCGTTGCGGCCAGGCAGCTCCTCGAAAATCGAATCGCGCCGGAAGACATCGGAAACCAGCCCCATGCCGCGATAGGCACGCAGGTTCTGGCCATCGCCGGAAACGATGCCGCAACTTTCCTGACCACGGTGCTGAAGGGCATAAAGGCCGAGATAGGTCAGATTTGCGGCTTCCGGATGGCCAAAGATGCCGAAGACGCCGCATTCATCCTGGAACTTGTCGAACATGATGTTTAATATCTCCATAGCTGAACAAATCAGCCTTTAATGTTTTGGTTATCCTTTTTTCTCTCAGTCCAAGTATTAAAGCACATTCTCGCGAATATATTCTACAGCGTTGATATATAGTGACAATCCCATCCCCTGCTCCAGCAGGTCTGGTTCACGGGTCCAGCGTGGGTGATGCGTCCGGTGGGTATAAGCCTCCGGATGCGGCATCAGACCAAACAGCCTTCCGGACTCATCGCAGATCCCGGCGATGGCTGCAATCGAGCCATTCGGGTTCAGCGGGTATTCCATAACCGGAGCCGCGTACTCTGCATCGGAATATCTTACCACGACCAGGTGACTGGCATCCATCTCCTGCAGCACATGGTCGCTCGCTACGACAAACTTGCCTTCTCCATGGCGGACCGGCAGGTAAAGACCGTCGAGTCCCCGGGTGAAAACACAGGGTGACTGCGGGTCGACCTTGAGATAACACCAGCGGTCCTCGAAGCGACCGCCATCGTTAAAAGTCAACGTTGCCGACTGCTTTTTGTAATCGCCGCCAAGAGCCGGCAGCAAGCCCATCTTGGTCATCAGCTGGAAACCGTTGCAGACGCCCATAATCAGCTTGCCGTCGGCGATGAAACGCTGCAGCTGATCGCTCAGGGTTTCTTTGCTGCCCTTGACGGCAGCGTGAATCAGGCGATTCGCGCCAGCCTTGGCGCTGCCGAGATCATCGCCGTCGAGGAAACCGCCGGCCAGGTTGAGGAAGTGATAATCGTCAAGCCGGGCATGACCGGAGAGCAGCTCTGCGATGTGCACGATATCGACGACCTCGGCACCAGCCAGACGGCAGGCGTTGGCCACTTCACGTTCACAGTTGGTGCCGTTGCCGGAGATGACAACCGCGCGTACTTGTTTTGCCATAGTTACATCTCCCGCAGCGGGCTCTGCCACGCTTCCTTGAGATCATGAATTGTGCTGTTGACGAGAATTTCCTGCTTCAGGCCGATGATCCGCAAACAGGCATCGTTGGCGACCTGACCGATACAGGCGCATACCTGCCCGGCAAAGAGAGCTTCAAAACGCTCCCGATTATCGGGTTTGACCGTCACCAGCAAACGACTGGCCGATTCGCTGAACAGCAGTTTGTCTTCACGCATGACGGCATCGACCGGAACCAGGTTGAGGTCGACATGCAGACCGAAGCCGCCGGCAAAGGCGGTTTCAGCCAGCGCGACGCCCAGGCCGCCGTCAGACAGGTCGTGACAGGAGGCCAGTAAGCCTTCTGCCTGGGCGGCATTGATTGTGCGGTAGCGCAGCATGGCGGTCTCCGCATCAACCTGCGGCACATTGCGGCCGATGCTGTGGTGCATGGCGTAATACTCGGACCCACCGAGCTCGTTGCGGGTCTGACCGAGCAGGTAAACCAGATCGCCGGGCGCCTTGGCATCCATGCTGACGGCCTTGCGCAGATCGTCGATCTTGCCGATCACCGAGAACAGCACGGTCGGCGGGATGGAGATCTTGGTATCGCCGATCATGTAGTCGTTCTTCATCGAATCCTTGCCGGAAATCAGCGGTACACCGAAAGCCAGGCAGTAGTTGTAGAGAGCCTGATTGGCTCTCACCAGCTGCGCCGCCTTGTATTCGCCGTCCGGCGTCTTTTTGCTGGCCACGGGATCACACCAGCAGAAGTTGTCGAGGCCGGCCACGTGCTCGATGTTGCCGCCCACGGCCACATAGTTGCGCAAGCCCTCGTCGATCGCATTAGCCATCATATGATAGGTATCGATATCGCTGTAACTCGGGCAGATACCGTGCGCGACCACCACGCCTTCAAATGAGTCGAACAGCGGCCGCAGCACTGCGCCGTCCGAGGGTCCGTCATTGGCGATACCGACCAGCGGCTTGATGACGGTGCCGCCCTGCACTTCGTGATCGTAACGGCGGACAACCGCTTCCTTGGAGCAGACATCGAGCCGGCCGAGCATATGCCGCAGGCTCGCGTCCATATCGAGGGGCTGGGCAAAATCCGGTTCCTGGTGCGCCGGTGGCGTCCAGCGGGCGGCGATCAGCATCTGCGGCACACCATCGTGGACAAACTCCATCGGCAGATAGGTGGCGGTCTCGCCATTGTAGAGGCAGTGGAAATAACCGGAGTCGGTAAACTGGCCGAGATCGGTAACTTCAACCCCCATCTCATTTGCCAGGGTTGAGAATTCTTCGAGCTTTTCGGGAGGCACCGCCAGGGTCATACGCTCCTGGGCTTCCGAGATCAGGATCTCCCAGGGTTGCAGACCGCTGTACTTCAGCGGGGCACGGTCGAGATGCATCTCGAAGCCGCCGGTGTCTTCAGACATCTCGCCGACCGATGAGGACAGGCCGCCGGCGCCGTTGTCGGTGATCGCGTTGTAGAGGCCGCGATCACGGGCGATGATCAAAAAGTCGAACATGCGCCGCTGGGTGATCGGATCGCCGATCTGCACAGCGGTTACCGGCGAGCCTGCATGGAGCTCCTCCGAGGAGAAGGTCGCGCCATGAATACCGTCCTTGCCGACCCGTCCGCCGGCCATGACAATGCGATCACCGACTCTGGCCTGCTTTTCATGGCCGGGCCGACCATTGAGAGTGCGCGGCATGATCGCCCCGGTGCCGCAGTAAACCAGCGGCTTGCCGGCAAAGCGTTCATCAAAGACGATCGAG
>JAVVDT010000208.1:0-4226 GCA_032250875.1 Desulfuromonadales bacterium
AAGCTAAAGGCGCGCCTTGCTGACCCGCCAAATTCCTGCGCAATCTTGCGAAATCCTATAGGTTACAGGGCACTAGTCACTTAAAACAGCAGTCTGTGGCGTACCTTTTTGGGCGCGTGGGCTCCGAGCGAGGCCATGAAGAAGGCCAGCAGCACCGTTGCCGGCAGAGGCAGAAAGCCATGGTACGCCGCTCCCAGTAAGAGGAGTTTCACTATGGAGATCATGCCTGCAAGTTCCCTGAATATCTGACGATGCCGCCACCATTCGGTGCCAAGCAGCAGAGCCCCGCTGAGAAATGCGATCATCACGTAGATCAACGGCGGTCCGGGGATAGCATCGAGCAGGTAAGCGGCAAGGAAGACCGCCACTCCGACCTGATGCACTGCTCTGATCAGAATGGAAATGTTCAGAACCCAGTAGGGACGGTCGCCGATTTTCCCCATCTTGTCATTGTTGCCGCTACAATTTCGGCTTTCATCCTGCATTGGCTACCTATTCTTCTCAGCTTTTTGCAATACCATCAAGCCTTGCGCGCTGGCGTGAGTTGTTCAGAGCTGTTTCCAGCGTGATCGTGTCCAGGACCGCTTTGGTGAGGTCATCGATTTCACGGGTAATGCTCTGCAATTCCTCTATGACGGCTTCACCTGTCTGGTTCTTGGGCCTCGGTATGTCAAGCTCGGATTCCAGAGTTTCAAACAATTCGATCACATCGAGCAGTGTCGTACGGTTGGTGACGCCGACAAAACGATACCCGCCGCCGGCGCCACGCACGGCCTGCACCAGTCTGGAGCGCACCAGCGTTCGTAATATTTTTGCGAGGTGATGTGTGGAGATGCCGTATTTATCAGCGATGTCGGTGGCTGAAAGCTGACGCTCAGGGTCGCTGGCCAGTTCGAGGACTGCATAGAGAGCAAACAGGCTCGCCTTTTGTATTTTCATAAAATGTGATCCTGACTGCTAGATATCATCAATCCGCTTTTCGAGTTCGATATAGCGGCCTGTCCGCATGCCCTGGCTGCGGAAAAAAGACAAGGTCAGTTTATTTTCCCGGTCCACCATCGTCCGTACGGTGGTCACTCCAGCCTTTCTCAGTCGTTTGCACATCGCTTCCAACATGAGCTGGCCGACACCCATCTCCCGGGTCTTCGGCGACACGCTCAGTGCAAAGACCCAGCCGCAAGGAGGCGAGCCGAATTCCCAGGCACGCACTTCGCCGACAATGAAACCGATGACTTCACCATCGGCTTCGGCGACGAGAAAAATCGAGCCTGCTCTTTCGGAGTTTACGTAGCGATCGAAGATTCCCCGCCAATAAGCAGGCTTTTCTTGCGGATCGCCAACCAGGTCCAAATCGATCACGGCATCAAAGTCGCTGGGTATGGCGTTGCGTATGGTGACTTGCACTGTCATATCAAGATCCAATTAATCATTAATAATCTTATGCACCTTATTCTGGTATTGTGGTACCACAAATGTTACTTGCCATACAAGCAATTTCCTTGAATTTTATATGCACAGAGCGAACTCTTCATGACCCGAGTTTAGGTGAGTAACCACTGCACAAGCAAATCCGTTGGTTGACCTTTGCCTTCTATCTGCTAAATCAAGAGAAGGTCACATATTTTTAAGGTTATACCTTGATCTTTATGGACTCTTTATCTTCAACCTCTTATTTTTAACACATCATTTTATGCGCTTTCTGATATTTTTCCAATGATATAAAAAGATTCAAGTGTGGCCTTTTTGGTGTTTTATCCAAAGGAACTGAAAGTCAACCCGGCCCAACAGGACACAAACTAGTCATGAACCTTTCTCGAACAATAAAAGTAATCCAGAACCTGTCTCCTGCCCAGGCGCTGGTTTTTTACTACTCCATTGCCATTCTGCTCGGCACCCTGCTGCTGGCAAGCCCATGGGCGGCCCATGGGGAACCGTTGTCCTTTCTCGATGCCTTATTTACAGCGACCTCGGCCCAATGCGTGACCGGCCTGATCGTGGTTGACACCGGCACCAGACTGACCCTGTTCGGGCAATGCGTTGTCCTGACGTTGATTCAGATCGGCGGCCTGGGGATCATGACCTTTTCGGTCTACCTGTTCATCTACCTGAAGGTCGGCGTGAGCACACGCGGGCGTTGGCTCATCAATGAAACCCTGATGCACACACCGGTCAGTTCCTGGCGCGAACTGATCAAAGGGATTTTCATCATGACGTTGGTGATAGAAGCGGTCGGAGCGCTCCTCCTGGCTTTCGCCTTTGTGCCGGAGCTCGGTTTCCGGCAAGGGGTCTACAGTGCGGTATTTCATTCCATTTCGGCATTCTGCAATGCCGGGTTCTCTCTGTTCACCGACAGCCTGATCGGATTTCGCAATAATCCGTTGGTCAATGTGACGGTCATGTCTCTGGTCACCCTTGGCGGCATCGGTTTTCTGGTGATCCGCGAGCTATTGCAGTTCGGCCTGGTGCGGACTAAAAATCGCTTGAAAAAACCAAAGCTTTCCCTGCACACCAAGATCGTGCTGGTCGCCAGTTCCTTTCTGGTCGTCTACGGCGCAGTATTAATCGGATGGCTGGAGAATGGAAATTCGTTGGCTGGGATGTCTCTGATGGAAGGATTCTGGACATCGCTGTTTCAATCGGTAACCGCTCGCACGGCCGGCTTCAATACGATTGATCTGAATGCATTTCGAGCGCCAACCGTCTTTCTGGTCATCTTTCTGATGTTTGTCGGCGCCTCTCCGGGATCAGCAGGGGGCGGTGTCAAAACTACCAGCATGGCCCTGTTTTTCGCGATTTTTTACAACCGTCTCAAGGGGAACCAGCACACCAGCCTGTTTCGCCGCACCATCCCGGATGAAGCGATCACCAAGGCTCTGGCTCTGGTCTTGCTCGCAATTATTCTGATCGCTCTGGCCCTGTTTGGCCTCATGATCGTCCAGAGCCACGATCTGGCCCACGAAAACATGCGGGAGTTTCTCGGCTACACCTTCGAGGCCTTCTCCGCCTTCGGCACCGTCGGCTTGTCGCTTGGCGCAACGGCCAAGCTTAACTCCATGGGCAAGCTTATCATTATCCTGCTGATGTTTGTCGGCAGGGTCGGATTGCTGACTATGGCCTTTGCCATTGCCGGACGCACCCGCCGTTTTGCACCGCGCTACGCCGAAGAAAACATCATGATCGGATAACAGGAGAATCCAGATGAAAAAGAAATTTTGCGTGATCGGTTTAGGGAATTTTGGCTTTCATATCGTGTCGACCCTCTATGAAGAGGGGCACGAAGTGACCGCGATCGATACCGACAAAGACAAGGTTCAAGCCATCAAGGATATCTGTCACTATGCCATTCTCGGCGATGCAGCCAATAAGGAATTTTTGGCATCCCAGGGTATCCAGGATATGGATGCCGTGGTGGTATCGACTGGAGACCGCTCCCACCTGTCGACTTTGATGACCCTCTATCTGAAAGAACTCAAGGTCCCGCGTATCCTGGTCAAGGCCATCAACGCGGATCATGGGCGGATTCTGGAACGTGTCGGCGCGACCGATGTCATCTATCCGGAAAAAGATATGGCGGTCAGGGTGGCTAGAAACATGTCCAGCCCCAATATCCTGGAATTCATCCCGCTGGCGGAAGAGTATTCCCTGTCAGAGACGGGGCCGCCGAAACATTTTCTCGGCAAAACCCTCATTGAACTGGACCTCAGAAAAAAATATCACCTGACAGTCATCGCCATCAAGGATGTCCTGACCGATCAGTTCATACCTGCTCCGCCGCCGACCTACAAAATCAAGGATAGCGACGTCCTGATCATTTTGGGGAAGACCGACGATATCGACAAGGCCTTGGAAATAAGACCCAAGTAGCTTTAGTCGGCGAGTCGGGCATAAAATACCTGTCCCGCCGGTAAGGTGGAGCGAAGAGCGATCCTGGTGACGCAACCCCTGAAGGATTAGCTGCAGGATAAAAAAGGTTCCCATTAATTGACCAATTAATGGGAACCTTTTCACCCTGATTGACCCGTGACGGCAGGACAGTCTCTTTGATCTTGTTTGCATCGATCTTATCGATGAGTCCGAGTTTTATCCGGAAACAAGATATTTTTCGCTTCGACCCATATTACTCGACAGACCCCGAAGCGAGGCGTATTTTCCCTTCCAGGTAAACAGCAAACCCCAATTTATCATAACGATAAGTCACTGCCGCAAGGGCCGCGAATCTTCAACCA
>JAVVDT010000209.1:0-4200 GCA_032250875.1 Desulfuromonadales bacterium
GTCTGCATGTATTCGTGTTGCAGCGGCAGTTGCTTGGAGAAGCTGGCATCGATACGCAGATTTGTCAGGCCGTAACCCATGATCACCGTAATGATCAGAAAGATGGCAATAATCAGGGGACGGGTACCGAAGATGATGTTTTCTATCAGGTCGAGGAGTTTCGAGATCATTGTCCCGCCTCCATCGTTATGCCTTGCAGATGCAAACGTTTCACGCCTTGTTCGCCGATCAGGATCAGGGCACCGTCTTCAGCCTGCAGAATTTTCGCGATGCCGGCTCGATCTTCCTGAGCGAAGAGTTCAAAGCTGTGGCCGTCGTCGCCGCTGATTAACAGAGTTCCGGCCAGTCCCGCCAGAGCGATGCGTCCATCACGCAGGTGAATACCGTCATTGAGGGTCGCCTGGGAGCCCGAATCAATTGGAGCCCAGTTGATTCCGGCATCTTCTGAGCGGAACAGGTGCCCACGCAGGCCGTAGGCCAGCAGACTTGCCTGCTTGAGAGGTAGAGTACCGTAAAATGAGCCTTCGTAGGGTGACGGCAGGCTGATCCAGGAGCGGCAGCCATCATCTGATCGATACAGATTGCCCGCTTCAGCGGCAATATAGACCCGGCCGCTTGCCGTTGCGGCAATCTGGTTGAGATGAAAGTCAATCCCCCAGGCTTCTGCTTCAGGTTCTTCCTCGGTGAAAGCGTCTGTGTCCACATCGTCAACCTTCAGCGTGGCCGGATTAAAGCCAAGTGGCATCCAGGTTTCACCAGCGTCTTCAGTTGCCAAAAGAAGCCCGTACGCGCCCACGGCAAAACCATGATTCGGGCCACGGAACCAGATATCGAGAATCGGTCGCCCGTCATCCGCGTTGGAATAGACTTCTTGCCAGTTCCGGCCCCCATCACGAGTACGCAGAATGATGCCGGCGTGCCCTGCCGCCCAGCCATTGAGCGGATCAACAAAGAACACGCTGGTGAGGGTTGCGCGCGTTGGGACCTGTTGCTGTTGCCAGGAGAACCCCAGATCTTCGGAAATCAGGATATGGCCGCGTTCGCCAACAACGATAATCTTGTCAGCGACGACCTGACCATCAAGCAGCAGTGATTTTTCAGCCAGGGGCATGATCTGGCTGTCTGCAGCCAGAGCGAAGTCCGGAGCGGCAAAGAGCGCCAGGGCAAAAAGGCTCAACCCTGCTGGCAGGATTGAGCAGAGGCATGAATACAAAAGTGTTGAGCAAAGATTTTGCACGTAAACCCCATTCAAGACAAAACGGCCGGGCCTGGGCCCGGCCGTTTCAGTTAACGTTACTTTGCCGCTAACGCTTCCCGGAGCGACGCAGGGCCGACGGCGTGAACTCGGTATTGTCGAACTTCACGTCAAAATCATACATGGAATGTTCATTGTTGAGGTTGATGGCAATATAGCGACCTGATTGCAGGTCGTAATGGGTTTCGACTGTCGACCAGAAGGTCGGCACTTCGTAGTAGTTGATGCAATGCCCTTCGGAAACCCGCCAGAGCTGATCGCGGCTGTCGTACTGGTCCATGGCCAGGATCTGCCAGCTGTCCTCGTCGATGTAGAAGGTGCGCCGTTTATAGATATGGCGCATGCCGTCTTTAAGGTTTGCTTCCACTACCCAGACGCGGTGCAGTTCATAACGCAGATAATCGGGGTTCAGGTGCAGCGGAGTGAGAATGTCCTTGTACTTGAGCTTGTCGCTGTGCAGCAGATAACTGTTGTAGGGGACGTAGAGCTCTTTTTTGCCGACCAGTGTCCAGTCGTAGCGCTCGGGGCTGCCGTTGTACATATCGACCGTATCGCTGGTGGTCAGGCCGTCGCCGCCTTCCTTGGGGTTGTCGAAAGCGACGTTCGGCGCGCGGCGTACACGGCGCTGGCCAGGATTGTAGAGCCAGGCGCGGCGATTCTCCTTGTTCTGATCGAGAGTTTCATGAACCAGCAGGATGCGGCCGGCAACGCGGGCCGGGGCGAAAATCTCCTGCTTGAACATGGCGATGATATTCTCAAGGTTCTCTTCGGTTATTCCTTCCTTGTTATAGCGGAAGTCGCCTTTTTCATTGAATTCAACCATGGTGAAATTACCGCTGCGGGTCAGCGGCGCCAGACCGAAGTTGCGATCGAAGGCGTTGCCGCGCCAGCGCAGGATATGATTCCAGATTGCCTCGACGCCGGTTTCCGGGAGCGGGAACGGAATCCCCGCGGTCACTCCGAGTACGCCGTTGCCTCCCGGAGCCAGTTGGGCTTTCTGTGCGGCCTCGCGGGTCGCATCGTAAATGCGTTGAGGCGCCGCGGCGCTGCGGTGAGTCGGGTAAACGTTCATCTTGTACGTCGGATAGGCCTTGAGCATCGCCTGCTGGCCGGCAGTCAGCTTGTCGGCATACTCTCCCATGTTGTCTGCTGTCACGGTGAGAAGCACCTGGTCAGCGGCATAGGGGTCAGGATGATGCATCCCTTTCTGATAACCGGCCGGCGGCGTGGTGATACCACCGTCCCAGGCGGGAATGGTACCATCGGCACTGCCGGCTTTTTCGCCGCCCATCGGCGTGAGATCTTTGCCAAGGCGAGCTGCCTGCTCAGCCGTAATGGCTGCGAACCCCTGACTTGTCACGAGCAGGCCGGCGAGAAGAAGTAGCGATAACTTGGAAATCTGCTTTTTCATAATTCTCCCCATTCGGATTAGAAGGAATATTTAATATTGAAGGCCAGAAAATCACGGTCGTTGATAAGGTTGTAGCGACCGGCGCCGAAATAGTCGGTATAGCTCAGGTCTGCCGCCCAGGTTTTCTGATAGTCGGCACCGATGCCGATGGTGATTGCCTTGCGGTCTTCTATGAAACTCCCCCCAGGGCCGGGCGTGTTGCCATCGACATCGTGCGCCCAGGCAATGCGTGGCGACAGCGTGACCGCGCCGATGGCGTCGTTGAAGTCGAGCTTGCCCACCAGGCGGTAGCCCCAGGAAGTGGCGTCGGCGAAGGCACCGGAGGGCTCAGCTGGTTTGTTGTCGTGGGCCGCCCAAGGGTAGGTTTCTTTGTCATCATGCAGAGAGTTTCCGGACACAGGTGTTCCAGGTCCGTCGAAGCGCAACTTATCTTTGCTCGGCATGTTATGCACATGCGTCATACCGACTTCACCGACCAGGGTGAATTGATCTGCGCCGAAGGTTGGGCCGAACAATTTGGTCGCGGTTGTCTGTACCTGGGTGACATCAAGCTCTTCGTAGCCTGCTATATAGATTGGGTTCCCGCCATTAGCAGCGATATCCAAGGGAGAAACGGCAGAATACTGAGAATAGGAGGGAATTTCATTGAAATTCGTCGGGTTAAATGGGTTCGAAGGGTCAGCCCAAGTTGAGGCAATACCTAACGGCTCGAGTGTGGCTAAAAGCAACTCCAGGTCATCGATTTGCAACGGGACGTCCTGGCGGTGCGATATCTCCCCTTGCAGGGCAACGCCTGTGCCCGGCAAAGTGGTGTTGAAACTCAAACCGAACAGCTTGATATCTTCAGGATATTCGATCTGATAACGAGCTGTTTTCGCATAGGCGTCGGTTGCTGCAGCGGTTGCTGCAGTTACCAACCTCGCGTTAAGGGGATTTTCCGGATTTGTCAGGACATCCACAATTATCTCTGGCGGAACAGCCGCAGCCAAGCCCAGTACCGTTTGTGCGATGGCCCCGGCTTGAACTTGCGAGGCCCCAGCGCCCATTCCCGCACCGACAAGCGCAGGCAAGGTGGAAGTCGGATTCCCTAGATAGGTTCCTACGATTGTCGCGGTAACATTCGACATATTGCCCGCGGCAGCCAAGCCTGCAGCACTACCAGTCCAGGAGCTGATCACCGGCAGGCGGCTATGGTAGTTCATGAAAAAGAAGCCGAATTCGGTGTCGTTCAAACCTGGAGCGTAAACACGCATGGCGATACCGTACTGGCCATCATTATCTGCGTAGATATCCGGTGCTCTCGGCACGCCGAGCAGGGTTCTAGTGGGCGAGGCATCGCCCATATCATGAACATCACCAAAACCGAGCATGACCTTATTGCCGCCATCACCAGCAAAATCGTTAGTGCTCCAGTAAGAGCCGGTCGGGTCGATTTCGACTTGTTCCCAATCATACTGGTAAAAGGCTTCAAAGGTCAGGTTCTCGGTGGGACTGATCGACGCAGAAACCATGCCGACCGGCACGAGGCCTTCCT
>JAVVDT010000020.1:0-22049 GCA_032250875.1 Desulfuromonadales bacterium
ATCTTGTCGTAGTCACGGTGCGTGCCGACAAAGCGGATGTACAAAATGCTGTGAACATATTGAACCGCGACGATGAGCCGATAATGGTTGCCCTTGATGTTGAATACGACTGGGTTGTTCGCCAGAAAACTGGCGTTGCGGTAAGTCTGTTTGATGTCTGTCGGCGATTTCCATTCGGCGTGCTTGACATCGTCGTACCATGCCTGCAAAGGCTGACGCGCGTCAGGATGCCAATCCCAAAATTCGCGGAGAGTTTTACGAGATATGACGCGCATGAAGGAATTATATGCCGCTCCCGTATTGGGAGCAAGCGCTAAATTGTATGTTATGGGTTTTGCGGCTTAACATTTGATTGAACCTGCAGAATTGATAAATATCGCTTTGCAGGCCATGGTTTAAAGTTGGTGGTCAAAACCCTCAAACAATAAAAAGATTCCCCACAGTTCAAACAAAATAACCACAGACAAAATCAAGGTTAAGAAGCTCCTTGTCCGTCTATGGCTCATGTCTCCGCGACTGCCCCCTGAGTCTGATATCATTGTTTACAGATGACAAACATAATTGATTTCAGTATCTTATTTGATATTAATGCCTTAATGCAATGTTATTCATTAGACCAGACCGGAGGGAATCATGCAGAAACTACGTCTACTGGACGAGGTGCGGCGAGCCAGTTCAGTCAGGCAAATGAGGGCAGGCAGCGTGGATGTTGCCCTGCAGGATGCGGCGATAAGCAAACAGGATCTGTCAGGAAGAACGATGGGAGTCGAGGTTGAACATGCAGCGAACCGGTGTCGTTTCATGAAACTGGTGAAGGCTGGCCAGACATCTCGCCAGCGGAAAGTAAACGTGAGACGAGCGACAAAAAAGCGGGGACAGAATCATCCTCTGCCTCCACTTATCTTTTCAGATATTTCTCGCAGAGCGCAACCCGCCATGCGCTATGGATTCATTCCCATTCAATCGTCGCCGGTGGTTTGCTCGAAATGTCATAAGTGACACGATTGATCCCACGGACCTCGTTGATGATGCGATTGCTGATGCGCGCCAGGTCAGCATAGGGCATCGGATACCAGCCGGCGGTCATGAAATCTTTGGTCTCGACAGCGCGCAGAGCGATCACGTACTCGTAGGTACGGCCATCGCCCATGACGCCGACGCTTTTAACCGGGAGGAACACGGCAAAAGCCTGGCTGATCTTGTCGTAATGTCCACTCTGATAGAGTTCCTCGATATAAATGGCATCAGCCTGACGCAGGATGTCGCAGTATTCTTTTTTGATCTCGCCAAGGATGCGCACACCGAGTCCCGGCCCTGGAAAAGGATGCCGCCAGACCATGCGATGGGGCAGGCCGAGTTCCTCGCCGATGGCGCGGACTTCATCCTTGAACAACTCACGCAACGGTTCAAGCAACTGCAGGGTCATGTAATCTGGCAAGCCACCGACGTTGTGATGGCTCTTGATATTCTGGGCCTTGCCGGTTTTGGCTCCGGCCGACTCGATGACATCCGGATAGATGGTTCCCTGGGCAAGCCATTGGGCATTGACCAGGTTTTTCGACTCCTCTTCAAAGATATCAACAAACAGGTTACCGATGATCTTGCGCTTTTTCTCGGGATCGGTTGCGCCTGCCAGTTTACTGAGAAACCGCTGTTCGGCATCAACCCGAATGACCTTGACGCCAAGATTCTCGGCAAAGGTCGCCATCACCTGATCGCCCTCGCCAAGGCGCAGCAGGCCATTGTCAACGAAAACACAGGTCAGCTGATCGCCGATGGCGCGATGGATCAGCGCTGCGGCAACAGAAGAATCAACGCCGCCGGAGAGACCGAGGATAACCTCTTCATCACCCACCTGTGCGCGAATCCTGGCCAGCGCATCCTCGATAATCTGCCCGGGTGTCCACTTGCCGGTACAGCCGCAGATCTTGCGCACAAAGGTGTCGATCAACAATTCGCCCCGTGGTGTATGGTTAACTTCGGGGTGAAATTGCACTCCGTAAAGGTTACGCTCAAGATTCTGGATTCCGCACACCGGAGCATTGTCGGAGGCAGCAATTTCTTCAAAACCTTGCGGCACAACCTCGATGTGATCGCCGTGGCTCATCCAGACCGGACTATGACCATCAATAAAGAAACCATCAAAAAGCGGCCCGGGAGTTCCCTTGGCCAGCAGATCAGCATGACCGTATTCGCGCTTGCCGGCCGGCACGACTTTGCCGCCAAAGTGGTGACACATCAACTGCATGCCGTAACAGATGCCCAGCACCGGCACCCCAAGCTCGAACAGCTCTTCCGCAATGGCCGGAGCATTTTCGTCATAGACCGATTTCGGACCGCCGGAGAGGATAATGCCGCTGGCTTTGAATGCCTTGATCTCAGCGAGGTTCATATCGAAAGGATGCAATTCGCAATAAACATGCGCCTCACGCACCCGCCGTGCGATCAACTGGGTATACTGAGAGCCGAAATCAAGGATCAGAATCTTTTCAGAGTGAATATCTTGCATGGTATTGATCCCTGTAAAATTGTGAGGGGTGAGGGGTGAATGGTGAGGGGTGAAAACGCCTCACACCTTACTCCTCACCCCTCACTTGGCTCTATCAGTTCTTCTCAATCCGATAGTTCGGTGCTTCGTGCGTGATATTGACATCGTGGACATGCGACTCACGCAGCCCGGCGTTGGTGATGCGCATGAATTGACCTTTTTCCTGTAATTCCTTGATCGTCCGGCAACCGGTATAGCCCATCCCGGAACGCAATCCGCCCATCAGTTGATGGATATTGGCCGAGAGCGGCCCGCGGAACGGGACACGGCCCTCTATCCCTTCAGGGACCAGCTTTACATCGAGCTCATCACCCTGGAAATAGCGGTCCTTGCTCCCCTGCTTCATGGCACCGATACTGCCCATTCCGCGATAGGTTTTGTAGGTCCGCCCCTGAAACAGGATCGTATCACCGGGTGATTCGTCGGTTCCGGCAAAAAGTGAACCGATCATGATCGTATCGGCACCGGCAGCGACCGCTTTCGGCAATTCTCCGGAGTATTTGATGCCGCCATCGGCAATCAGCGGCACACCAAGCTTGCGGGTAATCTTGGAGACGTCGGCGATTGCGGTAATCTGCGGCACACCGACACCGGCGACCACGCGCGTGGTACAGATCGAACCGGGACCGATGCCGACCTTGACAGCATTGGCGCCGGCCTTGATCAAAGCCTCGGCTGCTGCAGCCGTAGCAATATTTCCGGCAATCAGTGAAAGATCAGGGTAATTGCGACGGGTTTCCATTACCGCATCGAGCACTCCTTGCGAATGACCATGAGCCGTATCGATGATGATGGCATCGACGCCGGTCTTCACCAATAAGTCTAGGCGTTCATACAGATCGTCGCCCACACCGACTGCTGCGCCAACCCGCAGACGCCCCATATCATCTTTACAGGCGTTCGGGTATTTGCGGACTTTTTCAATATCCTTGATGGTAATCAGCCCTTGAAGTACGAAGTTGTCATCAACAACCAGAAGTTTCTCAATGCGATGTTCGTGCAGATGTTTTTTGGCTTCTTCGAGGGTCGTGCCGGGAGGCACTGTGACCAGTTTGTTTTTCGTCATAACATTGGAAATCGGCTGATCAAGCTGAGTTTCAAAACGCAGGTCACGGTTGGTGAGAATTCCGACCAGCAGGCCGTTTTTAGTGATCGGGACCCCTGAGATCCGATACTTTTCCATCAACTGCAGAGCTTCGTAAATCTTCTGGTCTGGGTCCATGGTGATCGGGTCAACGATCATGCCGCTTTCAGACTTCTTCACCTGATCGACTTCCATGGCCTGAGCGGCCGGCGACAGATTCTTGTGCACAATACCGATGCCACCCTCACGGGCCATGGCAATCGCCGTACGTGCCTCGGTGACCGTATCCATTGCTGCAGAAAGCAAAGGGATATTCAGTTTTATCTGGGGGGTCAGGTAAGAGGTCAGGTCGACATCGCGCGGCAGTACTTGGGAGTGGGCGGGGAGAAGCAGAACGTCATCGAAGGTCAAGCCTTCGCGAATTTCAGAACCGAGCATCGACGGTACCTCCATATGGGAGCTGGGAGAGAAATAATTAATCGCTATATTTAGTTCAGGACAACAGGCCAGTCAAGGAGAATCGACGGTGGGTTGAGGCCAGCATCCAGCCTTATGTTTTTTTTGTCCAACCTCCAGGCCGCCCTAATACCAGACTTCCTGCAGGCACAGGCCATGTGCCGGTGCAGTCGGCCCGCACATCACACCTTTTTCCCCTTGCAGAAGCTTCTGAAGATCACTTGCCGACCGTTTACCCTGACCGACTTCAACCAGCGTACCGACCAGGATCCGGACCATGTTCCGCAAAAATCCCGAACCTTTGATATCGATATAAACGAACTCACGGTCAGCGACAACCTCGACCTGAAAAATAGCACGGATACTGGTCTTTGCCACACAACCGGAGGAGCGAAAGGCTTGAAAATCGTATGTACCCACGATCGATTCAGCAGCCGGTCGCATCAGGTCCAGATCCAGACCACCGCGAAGGTGCCAAGCGGTCCGGGCAGCCAGAGGTGAGCGCATTTCATTATTGTAGATCGTATAACGATACCATTTGCCTTTGGCCGAATAGCGTGCATGGAAATTTTCCGGCATTTCGCGAACGTCCCTGATGACCACATCTGGGGGCAGAAAACGGTTAGCCCCTTCACGAAAGGCTTGCAGGGGAATGTTGCTGTCTGTCCTGAAATGAGCAGCCATGCTTCGAGCATGCACACCAGCATCGGTCCGTCCGGATGAGTGAATGCGAACCTTTTGCTTGAGGATTTGAGTCAACGCCGATTCAACAACGTCCTGGACGGCAATCCCGTTGGACTGCGATTGCCAGCCGACATAGCCGGTACCGTCATATTCGACATTAAGGAGGATTATGCGCATAGCATTTATCCTGCGAACCAATAACAAACGACGACCAGTGTCATCGCCAGGCAAAAGAGCTGATCATAAAGTGCCATGGGCATTAATGGTGGAAGACTCCCGGGGAAGCGCAAGGTGTTCTGCTCCCCAGCGATACGATGTGCAATCATGTCACCGCGATCCACCAGACGCAACAGCAAGCCGTGCAGCTTCTGACTCCACACAGACCAACGTCCTGCATCGCTTTGCGAGGTGCCTCCGGCAGCAGGAATTCCACCATCAGGTGTAGCGCAGGCACGTATTTCTTGCTGAACTACCGGGACAAAATCCATGGTGAGCAGCAAAATCTTCTGCCACTCTTCAGTTTTACAACCCAACCACTGCAAAGGCTGCATAAACCAGCCGAAAGTTCGGGACAACGTTTCCGTTGACGTGGTTATGGCCAGAAGTGCAGACACCATGATTGCCATGAGCATCTGTACACTGATGAAAAACCCCGTCAACAGACCATCAAGAGACAGCCAACGGATACCCCACAGGGTGCGCCCGGAAGACAGCAGCAGATGCATCAACAGCGTAAATAGCAGCAGCCAGCGAAGCGCCCAGCAAACCCGCCAGAGCGAAGCTGCTTGAGGGGAAGTCAGCCAGGCAGTTATCCCGATCGTGACAAGCAGGGGTAAAAGTTCAGACCAGCCTGTCGCAGCAAAGGTGAGAACGACCAGCAGCAGACACGACAAAACTTTCACACGCGGGTCAAGTCTGTACAGGAATGTCTGCCCGGAATCGTAAAGTCCATTTTCAGTGGATGTGATCAAGTCCTGCGCCTTAACACGTTCGGGGGACCAAACGGCCCCCCGGAATCGAGTCAGAATCATTCATGATGTCATCGGGCGAAAAGATCAGGACATTTCGCACCTGAACCTTTTATGACCGCTCCGAGAGGATACGAAGCATGCGCCGCAAAGGCTCTGCTGCTCCCCAAAGCAACTGGTCACCGCAGGTAAAGGCCGAAATATACTGAGGTCCCATCTTCATTTTGCGAATCCGTCCGATCGGGACAGCAAGCGTTCCCGAGACTGCTGCAGGGGTCAATCCTGCCAGGGAGTCTGTCTTGGTGTTGGCAATCAGCTTCACCCAATCATTGTCGTTCTCGATCAGCGCCTCGATTTCTGAGATCGGCAGATCTTTGTTCAGGCGGATCGTTATAGCCTGGCTGTGGCAGCGCATGGCTCCAACCCGCACACAGAGACCATCAATCGGCACCGGGACACTATTGCCGAGAATCTTGTTGGTCTCGACAAAGCCCTTCCACTCTTCGCGGCTCTGGCCATCTTCGACTTCGCGGTCGATCCACGGCAACAAGCTGCCGGCAAGCGCATAGCCGAATTCGCCGGTCGGCAAATCCTTGCTACGCAATGCAGCAGTGACCTTGCGATCGATATCGAGAATAGCAGAGCCCGGGTTATTTAATAAGTCCGCGACAGAGTCTTTGAGATAGCCCATCTGGCTGAGCAACTCGCGCATATTGGGAGCTCCGGAACCGGATGCCGCCTGGTAGGTCATGGTGGAAACCCATTCCACCAAACCGGCACGAAACAGTCCGCCAAGCGCCATCAGCATCAGGCTGACAGTACAGTTGCCACCGATAAAGTCCTTGACACCGGCAGCAAGGGCATCATCTATGACCTTGCGATTGACCGGATCAAGAATAATGACTGCGTTCGGTTCCATCCGCAAGGTGCTGGCCGCGTCAATCCAATATCCGTTCCATCCCGAATTGCGCAAGGCGGAATGAACGGACTTGGTATAATCGCCGCCCTGGCAAGTGATAATCACGCCAAGCCGGCTTAATTCGGCGAGGTCATCGGCACTCTTGAGCGTACCGTCACCCATGGGCGCGGCCTGACCCGCCTGTGAGGTGGAGAAAAAAACCGGTTCAATTCCGGCCAGATCATTTTCTTCCTGCATGCGCTGCATGAGAACCGACCCGACCATTCCTCGCCAACCGACGATACCGACTTTCATCTTAATATTCCTTTTCTCGTTTATTGTTATAAAGGTACAGAACTTCTGCACCGCAACGGTTCAAGTCAAAAGTTAGCATTCAGATTTTTATCATAACACAATCACACCCCTGGAGACCAACCACCTCCAGCCCCCAGCCCCTAAAGATTAGCAATAATCGCGGCACCCATGGCTGCCGTATTGACTTTCTGCTCACCGCTTTTCCCCTGGTAGATATCAGCGGTGCGGAACCCTTGATCAAGGGTTTTCTCCACCGCAGCATCGACGGCATCGGCAGCCTCGATCATGCCGAAAGAATAGCGCAGCATCATTGACGCAGAAAGAATCTGGGCGATAGGATTTGCAATCCCCTTCCCGGCGATATCAGGAGCACTGCCACCGCATGGTTCATACATGCCGAAGGATCCTTCAGCCAGAGATGCGGAAGGCAGCATGCCGAGAGAACCTGTCAACATGGCGGCTTCGTCAGAGATGATATCACCGAACATGTTGCCGCACAGCATGACGTCAAACTGCTTGGGCCAGCGCACCAGTTGCATGGCCGCATTGTCAACGTACATATGGGAGAGCTCGACGTCAGGATATTGTTTGCCGACCCGCACTACGACTTCACGCCAGAGCACTGAGGTGGATAGAACGTTCGCCTTGTCGATAGAACAGACTTTGTTGCTGCGCTTGCGGGCCGATTGGAAAGCAACATGACTGATCCGCTCAACTTCCGCATCGGAATATTTCATCGTGTCAAAGCCGGTGCGCTCACTGCCCTCGCCGGTGATGCCCTTAGGCTGTGCAAAGTAGATGCCGCCTGTCAGTTCACGCACAACCAGCAGATTAAAGCCGCCTTCAATGACTTCTTCTTTCAGACTTGAAGCACCTGTCAATGCCGGGAAGATGATTGCCGGACGAAGGTTGCAGAAAAGACCGAAGATCTTGCGCAACGGCAGCAAGGCGCCTCGTTCCGGTTGCTCGTCGGGCGGCAGACTTTCCCATTTAGGACCGCCGACCGAGCCGAACAGGATGGCATCCGAGGCCTTGCAGGTATCGATGGTTTCTTCAGGCAGAGCTTTGCCGTGTTCATCAATGGCAATCCCGCCGACATTGGCAAAAGTTCGTTCGAAGGTCACGCCAAACCTGTCCTGCACAGCATCCAGCACTTTCAGCGCTTCCGCCATAACCTCTGGCCCGATACCGTCACCGGACAACACAGCCACCTTGAACGTTCTGTTCATCGTTTTTTCCTCCACCTCAGTCTCTACAGGGAATTTACAATCAGGGTCAGGTTTAACCGGATGTCACTATAAAAAGGGTTCACCGCTTTGTCAAATGCTTTAAACAAGCTGGAAAATTCCTGATTTGACGATATACTCAGCAACGAGGGACGCTGCCATGAAAAAAATATTTTTACCCGTGTGCATTGTCATTCTCGGCCTGGCGGTAGCAAAATACTTCTTCAGGGTCGACATTGAAGGGCTTGCCGAAGGGTTTATCGCCTTCCTGGCTGATATCTTCGATGGTCCTGGTTGAGAACCAATCCGTGATGGCGTCGCAAAAAGTCCGCCCTGGGCGTTATGGCGTTTTTTCAGGACCTCGACATACCATATGTATGCCTTCACCCCTGAAATAACACCAAGCCTTGCAGGACGAAATTTTTGCTTAGCCATTCCATGAGTACTTGCGAGTGCATCAACTGTGATTTAAAAAAACGGGAGAGAATGATTATCACCCTCCCCCATCCATCAATGATTTACATGTGAAGCTGTCTTTGGGTTTACAAGCCGAGATAGGCTTCTTTGACCTGGTCATTGTTAAGTAGATTCTCTGCAGTATCGGTCAACGTGATTCGGCCATTTTCCATAACATAGCCACGGTGAGCCAGCTTCAAGGCCTGGTTGGCATTCTGCTCAACCAGAAATACCGTTGTCTTGTTTTCCTGATTGATCTTCTTGATGATTTCAAAAATCTGCTTGATGATCAGTGGCGCTAATCCCAGGGAGGGCTCATCCAGCAACAAGACGCGTGGACGTGCCATCAAAGCCCGGGAAATCGCCAGCATCTGCTGTTCACCACCACTCAAAGTGCCACCTAGTTGGGTGCGACGTTGTGCCAGGATCGGGAAAAGATCAAACACATAATTGATATCCTCCAGGATTTGACTCTTGTCACGCCTCAGGAAAGTTCCCATTTCCAGATTTTCCAGAACCGACATGAGCGGAAATATCCGCCGCCCTTCTGGAACCTGCACGAGTCCCAAGGACACGATCTTGTCGGTCGGCATCTTGTGAATCGGCGAGCCTTTGAAATAGATTTCACCATTCCTGGGTGGCGTCACACCGCAGATTGTCATCAGCGTGGTACTCTTGCCGGCACCGTTGGCGCCAATCAGGGTGACAATCTCTCCCTCATGGATATCAATGGAAATTTTCTTCAGTGCCTGGATATTACCGTAAAAGGTATCGACATTACGCAACTCAAGCATCGGCTTCCTCCCCGAGATAAGCCTCGATGACTTTCGGATTGTTACGGATATCCGTTGGCGCCCCCTGGGCTATTTCCTTGCCGTATTCCATAACGTAGATGCGATCGGAAATATTCATAACCAATTTCATATCGTGTTCAATCAAGAGAATCGCAATTTTTTCCGTGTCGCGAACCCGGACAATCAGTTCATCGAGCGCTCTGGTTTCCTGGGGATTCATGCCAGCTGCCGGTTCATCGAGCAGCAGCAGGAATGGGTCGGTTGCCATGGCGCGGGCAATCTCAAGGCGGCGCTGAGCACCATAAGGCAGATTTTTTGCAAACTCGTCGGCATATTTTGAAAGACCGACCTTTTCCAGCAGGTCATAGCTTTTGTTAACAGTCTCCAGCTCTTGGCGCATCGTTTTTGCACCTCGCAAAATGGCGCCTAGAATGCTGGTTGTGGTCCGGCAATGACGACCGATCATGACATTTTCAAGAACCGTCATATTCTGGAACAGCCGGATATTCTGGAAGGTCCTGGCCATACCGATGGTCGTTACCCGATTCGATTTGAAGCCGTTGATTCTCTGCGATTTCTTTTCAGGAGGATGAACCAGGACGTCGCCTCTGGTTGGTTTATAAATTCCGGTCACGCAGTTAAAAAAGGTGGTCTTCCCGGCACCGTTAGGTCCGATCAAGGCGACAATCTCTCCGGCACAAACATCCAGAGAAACAGTGTCGACAGCGCGCAGACCGCCGAAATCCATGGTCAAGCCCTTGACCTCAAGTAGTTTGTTCGTGATTTCAGGCATTGACATCCTCCGTCATCACCTTGTGACCGCGATATTTCCGGCGCACGTTGGCAATCAGACCTTCGGGACGGAAGATCATCATCAGCACCATGATTGCGCCGAACATCAGCATGCGATATTCAGCGAAAGCTCTCAGATATTCGGGCATCAGGATCAGCACCAGCGCGGCGATAATTACACCGACAATCGAGCCCATGCCGCCCATCACTACGATAGAAAGGACCAGGGCTGACTCCATGAAAGTAAAACTGTTCGGATTGATATAAGTGTTACGGGCTGCAAAGATTACACCGACCAGGCCGGCCCAGAAGGCACCAAAAGCATAAGCGCCCAACTTGGTCTTTGCCATATCGACGCCCATGGCCACACAGGCAATTTCATCCTCGCGCAAAGCCATCCAGGCTCGTCCGATTCGTGAGTCCTTCAGTCGATTCGTAACAAAAATGGTAAAAATGACCATCAGAATCATCAAATAATAGGTGTAGGTCGTTGCGCTGGTGATACTCATATCGGCACCAAAGAATCCGGGGCGGGGAATTCCGGCGATCCCCTTGGCACCATTGGTGACTTCTTCCCAGTTTTCAATAACTATCTTGGCGATTGAACCGAAACCGAGAGTAACAATTGCCAGGTAGTCTCCACGCAGACGCAATATCGGAAAGCCAAGGGCGATGCCGAACAAGGCACCCATCAGACCGCCAATCGGCAGGCATGTCCAGAAGCCGAGCCCCCAGAAGCTGTTCAGGATGCCGTAGGTGTAAGCGCCGACAGCGAAAAAAGCGACATATCCGAGATCCAGAAGTCCAGCAAGACCAACGGTGATATTAAGGCCGAGGCCGAGAACAACGAAAACCAGGGCCAGAACCATGATATTGGTCTGATAGATGTCGACCAGCAACGGAAAAGCGATTGTCGCCACGAATAACACTGCCAGAACCGGTTTATACAGTTTTGGCTCTACCAGCAAACGCTGGCCGAAACCAAGCCTGGCCGACTCCTCTTCGCCGCTTTCAGCCTCTTTGTTTTTCAACTGTCGCCGCTCCATAGCCCAGCGCCAGAGGAGAGACAAGACAAAAGCACCGATAGCAACCCACAACATGTTCATCCAACGCCACTCAACGGTATTCTTGAGTGTATTAACCTTGACCACCATCAGCGGAAAGGTCAGAAACACAAACCAGAGAGCAACCAGAAAAGATCGTTTCATGTAATCAGACATTATTTTCACACCATCTTCAGCTTCAGGTTCAGACCTTCTGCTTGATAGCTTTACCAAGCAAACCAGAGGGCCGCAAGATCAGAATTAATACCAGGACACCGAAGGCAAACACGTCTTCATAAGCACTTGAGATATAGCCCGCAGCGAATGACTCGGCCAGGCCGAGAACCATAGCACCAAGGACTGCGCCGGGGATATTGCCGATACCGCCAAGGACAGCTGCCGTAAATGCTTTTACGCCCGCCATGAAACCTATATAGAAATTTATCTGACCTATGTAAGAGCCGACCAGAACCCCGCCAATAGCCGCCAGCACAGAGCCGATAACAAATGTCATGGAGATGACATTGTCGACATTGACTCCGACCAGGCGAGCCATGGTCATATCCTGCTGGGTGGCGCGCATCGCTTTGCCGATACGGGTGTACTTAATGAGCACGGTCAGAGCAACCATGGCCACAGCACTGGTCACCAGAATGACCAGCTCGGCTGAACCCATTATATGTGCAACCGGTTCCATGAAATCGAAATCAGGAATGAGCGAAGGAAACGAAAGGAAATCCGGGGTTTGTGCCAGAAGGACATAGTTCTGCAGGAACAGCGACATACCGATGGCGCTGATCAACGGTGAGAGGCGCGGGGCATTGCGCAAGGGGCGATAAGCGATTTTTTCCAGAGTATAGCCGTAGGCTGCGGCATAGACGGTGGCGATCAAGCCCGCCAGAATAAGGATGGACACCCCTGAAAAACCATAGATGGTCAGCACCCCGGCGACAATCAATGCAATGAAAGCACCGATCATATAGATTTCACCGTGAGCGAAGTTGATCAACTGGATGATGCCGTAAACCATCGTGTAGCCCAGCGCTATCAGGGCATAAATACTGCCTCGTACCAATCCGCTGCAGGAGAGTTCAAGAAAATATTGCATCGATGTTTTCCGAAGTTGTTAAAGGTGAGAACCCAGCCGGCAGTTGCAGTTGGAATGTTATAGTTGCTGCTTTGCCGGCCTATGGATAGTCCGACAGACTCTTAGCAGGAACGAGACCGCACCGGAGCAAAACTGAAACAATTTATGCAAAAAGCTGGGGGCCAAGCCAGGCTTGCCCCCCATCTTTATCATACTCGCCATGCTGATTACTTCAACTCGACGAATTTGCCATCCTTCACCTGGTAAACAGAGAAGCCGACACCTTCTGCATCGCCTTTAGCGTCGAACTTGATCTTGCCAACGGCAGTGTCAACGTAAGAGCTCTTGAGAGCTTTTTCCAGACCTTCATAATCGGTGCCGCCAGAGACTTTAATTGCATTCAGGGCAGCCTGCATGGCAGCGTAGCCCTGGTCGAAGAAGGTTCCAGGCTCTTTACCGTATTTGCTGGTGTAATCTGCTTTGGCCTGCTTGTTTTCGGGATAAGCAGACACATCCATCGGTCCAGTCGCGTAAACGCCTTCAGCATCTTTGCCGGCGATTTCGAGGAAGCCGTCACCCTTGATGCCATCGGGCCCGACAAAAGGAATATTCATGCGCTTCTTGTTCATCTGGCCAATCAGCTTGGAGGCTTCCGGATGGTAACCACCGAAGATAACCGCATCGGCATTCTCATGACGGATTTTCTGCACAACGGCTGAGTAATCCATAGCTCCGGGGGTGATCCCCTCAAAGAGGACGATTTCAGCCATGCCGCCAGCCTCTACGAACTGCTTGGAGAAATCAGCAAAGCCTTTACCGTAATCGCCTTTGTCATGAATAATGGCGATCTTCTTGGCGCCGAGTTTCTTGGTAACAAAATCAGCAGCAAGTTTACCCTGGTCGTCATCGGGAGCGATGGTACGGTAAAAGTTCGGATATTCACCGCTCTGGGTCAGAGGCGGATTGGTCGCAGAAGGGGAAATGGCAATAATCTTGGCTTCGTTGTAGATACCTAGAGCGGCCTTGGTAGCACCGGAGCAAACATGGCCGATGACCACGCTGACGCCCTCGGAAACCAGCTTCGTCGCAACGTTGGTTGCAATCTCAGGCTTGCACTGATCGTCCATCGGCAGCACTTCCACCTGCTTGCCAAGCACGCCGCCGGCAGCATTAACTTGTGCAGCAACCATTTCTGCGGCTTCCTTGGTAGGAATACCGTAAGCTGCCAGGTCACCTGAATGAGGACCGGCAACACCAATTTTGATCGTGTCCGCGGTAAAACCGGTTGCGGGGATGATCATGCTCAGCAGCACGACCAGAACTAACTTTTTGGTTACCAACTTACGCATACAGCCTCCTTTTGAGAAATCAAGATGTTGTTTGTGTCCAAAACAATAGTCTTTTATAAGGGAAAGACCCTGTATGCGTCAAGATTTAATCTGTTGAGCCACAAAGAGGCAACCTGCTCTTTTGAATAAATAAATCCTCGCTCACTCCAGAATAACCAGCAGATCACCCTGGCCGACTTGATCGCTTTCGCCAAAGCGGAGCTCGGCAACCACGCCATCAACCTTTGCCTTGACGTTGGTCTCCATCTTCATTGCTTCAGTGGTCAGCAGGGTTTCGCCTGCAGAGACTTTCTCGCCAACGTTCACCAGTATTTTAAAAATCTTGCCTGGCATCGGTGCGCCAACATGCCTTGAGTTGGCCGGGTCTGCCTTTTCATGGCTGACATCATCGGTATCGACCGAGAAATCCTTGACTGAAACCACGCGCGGCTCACCGTTCAATTCAAAGTAGATGTTGCGGGTGCCATCTTCATGAACCCGTCCCACCGCATTCAGTTTGATAATCAGGGTTTTGCCTGGCTCGATGTCGATACTGACTTCGTCACCGACATCCAACCCGTAAAAGAAAACCGGAGTCGGCAGGAATGAGGTGTCACTAAACTCCTGACGAAAACGATCGTACGCTTCAAAAACGCCCGGATAAAGGACGGCCGAAAGCACATCGCGATCGCTGACATTGTGTCCGAGTTTGGTTTGCAGTTCAATCTTTTTGGCCGCGAAATCAACCGGTTCGAGAAGTTCGCCAGGACGACAGGTGAGCGGTTGTTCGCCCTTAAGGATGATCTTTTGTAATGCAGGTGGGAAACCGCCAACCGGCTGACCGATCATTCCTTTGAAGAAGTCGACCACGCCCTGTGGAAATGCCAGCCCTTCGCCCTTGGTGAAAACATCTTCGGGTTCAAGGTTGTTCTGCACGAGGAACATCGCCATGTCACCGACGATCTTCGACGACGGAGTAACCTTGATGATATCGCCGAAGAGGTCATTGACCTTGCGATACATCTCCTTGCACTCTTCCCAGCGATGACCGAGGCCCAGTCCTTCGACCTGCGGCTTGTAATTGGAATATTGACCACCGGGAATCTCGTGATAGTACACCTGTGCGGTGCCGCTGCGCAGTTCCGATTCGAACGGAGCATAATAGGTCCGCACCGTTTCCCAGTAGTTTGCCAGCTTTTGCATGCCTTTCTGGTCAAGCTGCGGATCCCAGATCGAGCCTTCCAGGGTCGCGAGCAGGGCATTCATGTTCGGCTGAGCAGTCAGGCCCGAAACCGAAGAAAGCGCTACATCGACAATGTCAACCCCGGCCTGGGCAGCCATCATCAGCATGGATCCGCCGTTGCTTGAGGTATCATGGGTGTGCAGATGGATCGGAATACCGATTTCGTTTTTCAATGCCTTGATCAGTTTCTCGGCAGCAAAGGGTTTGAGCAGACCGGCCATATCTTTGATCGCCAGGATATGGGCACCCATCCTCTCCAGCTCCCTGGCCAGATCCACATAGTATTTGAGAGGGTACTTGTCACGCTTTGGATCGAGGATATTACCGGTGTAACACATAGCCGCTTCGCAAACTGAGTTGGTCTGTTCACGTACAGCCTCCATGGCCACCTGCATCCCCTTGGCCCAGTTCAGTGAATCGAAAATGCGAAACACGTCTATGCCGCTCTCCGCTGCCTTGACGGTAAACTCCTGAACCACATTATCAGGATAGTTGGTATAGCCGACGGCATTGGAACCACGCAGTAGCATCTGAAAGAGGATATTGGGCACCTTCTTGCGCAAACGTTCGAGCCGATCCCATGGATCTTCAGTCAAAAACCGCATGGAAACGTCGTAAGTCGCTCCGCCCCACATCTCGAGGGAAAAGAGACCGCCCCCGAGGTGCGCCGTTGCCTCGGCAATGCAATCGAGATCATGGGTCCGCACCCGGGTTGCCAGCAACGACTGATGGGCGTCGCGCCAGGTAGTGTCGGTGATCAGCAAACTCTTGTGCTTTCGGGCCCAGTCCGCCAAACCTTCCGGACCCTTATCAAGCAGGATGTCGCGGGTTCCGCGAGGATGCTGTTTACCGTATTCGATCTCAGGCACATGCGGCTCGCGAAGATCCCGAAAGTTGAGCCGCTTTTCAGGCTTGATCCCGGGATAACCGTTGACCGTGGTGTGGCCGATCAGGCTGAGGATCTTGTTGGCACGATCTTGCTTGACAGCGATCTGAAAGACTTCAGGATATTCGTCAAGAAATGAGGTATCGCATTTACCTTCGAGGAAGACCGGATGTGTGATCACCTTTTCCAGGAAGCCGATGTTGGTCTTCACCCCGCGGATGCGAAACTCCTGCAGGGCGCGGTGCATGGTACGCGAGGCATCACCAAAGGTCAGCCCCCAGGTGGAGATTTTTACCAGCAGCGAGTCATAGTGCGGGGTGATCACTGCGCCGGCATAACCGGCCGCGGCGTCGAGACGCACGCCAAAGCCCGCTGCGGTTCGATAGGCCTTGATCGTGCCGAAATCCGGAGCGAAGTTATTTTTAGGATCCTCGGTAGTGATCCGGCTCTGGATGGCATAACCACGAAGCTCGATATCCTTCTGGCTCCTGATGCCGATCTCGGGATCTGCAAGCTTGTGACCCTGGGCAATACGGATCTGCGCCTGTACCAGATTGCGCAAGGTCACCAGTTCGGTGACCGTGTGTTCGACCTGGATGCGCGGATTCACCTCGATAAAGAAGAAGTTGCCCTGCTTGTCCATCAGGAATTCGACGGTCCCGGCATTACGGTAGTTGACATGCCTGGCCAGGGCCAGAGCATAATCGCAAACTTCTTTTCGTTTTTTGCTGTTGAGATAGAGTGATGGTGCGATTTCAATCACCTTCTGGTGTCGACGTTGTATAGAGCAATCCCGCTCGTAAAAATGCACAACATTGCCGTAGTTGTCACCAAGGATCTGCACTTCGACATGTTTTGGCTTTTCAATGTATCTTTCGAGGAAAATCGTGGCATCACCAAAGGCCGCCCGGGCTTCCGAAGCCGCGGATTTAAGTCCCTCAAGCAACTCTTTCTGATTATGGGCAACACGCATGCCGCGGCCACCGCCGCCGGAACTCGCTTTGACAATGATCGGGTAGCCAGCCTCCTTGGCAAAGATCATTGCCTCTTCTTCGGTACGGATCGGATCATCTGTTCCAGGGACTACCGGCACTCCGGCTTCAACAGCCACCTTGCGACCGGAAATCTTGTCGCCGACACTGCGTTGAATCTCGGGCGTCGGACCGATAAAAACAATGCCGGCACGCTCGCAGGCCTCGGCGAATTCGGCATTTTCAGAAAGAAAGCCGTAACCGGGGTGGATCGCATCAACATCTTTTTTGCGAGCCAGGTCGATGATTTCATCAATGCTCAGATAAGCATCGATAGGCCCTTTGCCTTTCCCGATAAGATAAGCCTCGTCAGCCTTGTAGCGATGCAGGGAAAGTTTGTCTTCCACTGAATAAATTGCAACAGTATTGATACCGAGCTCTGTACAGGCGCGGAAAATCCGGATTGCAATTTCACCACGGTTGGCGGCCATAACCTTTCTAAATTTCTTGATGGGCATATCACTCACTCTCCTGGCGAAGTTCAGCTTGAGCTGTTTAAGTAAACTAAAAAACTACAGCTACGCTAAATATTTAGTAAGAATAAATATTTTCAATAAATCTAAATACTTACGGCTATGTTGGTCGCCAATATAATCAAAATGACGCCCCACGTGTCAAGTAAAAAACTGTTATATTTTAAAGCTTTGAAATAACTGATAATTATTACCTTGATTAGATGATGGTGGTATGAAGAGTCCAGACATCAGCAAGCAATTAATGAAAAGGGATGAGTCTGAAAACTCAGCTGCGACCTGATTTTGATGCATTCCTAGGTTGAATCGACAGGCAATGCGTCAGGCAAGTGGCAGCAAAGTGCCAAGTTTTGCCTTTATGGCGAACAAAATAACGTTCAGCCATAAAGCCATATGAGATGAGAGGAGAATTGGTGTATACGCGTTGACTTTGGGACATTCAGGGGAGTCACTATAAATTGCGAGTCCTCGATTCATGATTTGAAAACATCACGGCATGCTGCGGAGCCTTTCGACCCGGTCGCCGGTCGTTGGGTGGGTGGAGAAAAAACCGCCGCCACTGCTGCCGGAGGCCTGCTCCAACCAGGTCAGGGTGCTGACCATCATCTCCTTGCCGTTGGGGTGCAGTCGGCGGAGAATCTTCACACCATGGCTGTCGGCCTCATACTCATCCTGTCGGCCATAGGCCCGGATAGCCAGGTTACCGACAATCGGGGCAATTTGACCGCTGCCCGGAAAAATCTGGTCAAGCAGGACCGAGGCGATATCCATCCCGGCACCCAGGGTCTGGGCCTTGGCCACATGCCCGAGGTCATCATGTGCGATTTCGTGCGCCAGAATCGCTTCCAGCTGAACGTCGTTAGCTCTGTTCAGCAATCCAGTGGTCACGATAAACTGACCTTTCCCCGCGCTGCCGGCATTGATGCTCGGATCATCCACCACGCTGATCCGAGCCTGCCCACTCGGGATCGGCCGGTCCATGACATGTAGCAGAGGTAGCATGAGTCTTTTCAACCGCTCCGCCTGTGCGGGGGTGACTGCGGCTCCGGTCTGCTGACCGGTTGGCTGAGGTGTGGTGGATGGGACAGGTGCCGGAATCGGATAGCTGCCGTCAACGGCAAGACAGCCAGCCATGGATATCAGACAAAGCCCCACCAGAAAAGACTTGATTACAGCGATAATTCTGTTCATATGAATCCCTTTCACAGTTTTTTTCACCAGCATCTCTGCGAATATGACTAACGGAGACAGGAAGGCAAGCCAGGCTGCGGATAGTGTTTCGAGTTCACGTAAAGCTCAGCTACGGCGCTCGGTTTCGATCTGATGCTCGCGATCGAAGGCCCTTATCAACGAGGTCAGTTGTTCGGAGACAACTTCGAGTATATCATCGCTGGTGATGATGCCGAACGATATTTTACCATGATCTTTAGCATCAACCACCACAATATCGCCGACAGGGTGCCGGCGCCTCCAGCCTCCAGCCTCCAGCGGTGAGAGCATACCGGTTAGTCCAGTCCGTCTGTTCCTGCCAGTATTTTATCATCCAGGCGCTGATTTGCAGTCCAGGGGGACATTCAAAAGCATGTTTAACAAAGAAAAGGCTAAATCCTTATCCTCCAGCTCCGCAAGCGGCGGGAAGCAGGCCAAAGACATTGTGCTCATGCTTTAACAAGAGCATGCACATTTCCCCGGGACATTCGTTTTTCTGTCATTACGCAGTCCCTTGTCAGAGATGCTCTCCTGGAAGTGTTCCCGATCAGAAAGTGGATAGTTCTATTTGTTTGAGAATTTAAATCCGTGCCAAATCTTGATGAGGTCTGTTTCACCAGGTATGCTTGCAGAGAGTCAGCAACAGCCCTTTGGCTTGAGGATGTAGCAAGGGAGCTTGAAGTTGGGAGAGATCAGACTGAAAAGAGCTTATGACGAGCCGGCCCAGAACGACGGCCGGCGGGTTCTCGTCGATCGCATTTGGCCGCGTGGCGTCAAGAAGGAAGAACTTGAACTGGATGACTGGTTCAAGCAGGTTGCGCCGAGCAGCGATCTGCGCAAGTGGTTCGATCACGATCCGCAGAAATGGAACGAATTCAAGCAGCGCTATTTCGATGAACTGAAAAATCAGCCGGAAGAAATCCAGAGTCTGCTGACAACGGCCCGGAAAGGACGGCTGACGCTGGTCTATGCAGCCAGTGAGGAGAAGTACAATAATGCCGTTGCGCTTAAAGAATTTCTGCAAAAGAATAGTGGACTATAGCACCTGTTTTTATATCCAAAGGGACACTTGTTTTCAAGTCTTCCCCAACTCCGCCCCGAACTGATTACAAAAAGAGCATCTGTAAAGAACATTTCCAAGGAAAATCGGGCATGGTTAAACCTTCTCTCCACCCTCCCCATCTGCCATACACATAAGCAGGACGACATTTCCAGAGGATAGTCCTCGGCGGGTTTTTCGCATACTTTATTCCGATGCGGGGCACGATTGTCACAGCAAAGAGCAACATGACCAACCAGACCAGAAAACCCATCAACCATTATTACATCTCAAATCTCCTTTCGCTATGTGCTGTCATCTCTAATTCTAAGCTCCAGTGTCAAGAGGCCAATCGGCGTCTGCGTAAACAACGGCATCAGTGCTAACATTTGGACTGATTAAGCAAAAAACCCTGCAAAAACTGATGACAACCCACAACGATTTACCACAGGTCAGGGTTCTTGCTACCTCGAACGCACCATATCTTCTTGCAAGCCCTGAATAGCCATGATAACTTGCGCATTACGTCAATTTCATGACGCAGCAAGGTGGGGAGAAAAGTATGAACAATGGCACTCACATTTTGTTCATCGATGATGAGACCGGCAGCCGTGAAGGCCTTACTCTGCTTCTTGAGCGCGAAGGCTACCAGGTCGAGGCTGTTGCTGCCGGAGAAGAGGCCATCCGCTTGCTCTCCAGAAAGAGTTATGACGTCATCATCACCGATCTGTTTCTACCCGGCGTCAGCGGCATAGACATCCTCAAGCACGTCAAAGAGCAGCGTCTGCCTTGCAACGTCATTCTCATCACCGGCAACGCAAGCGCTGAAACTGCCGTCAAAGCCATGAAGGAAGGCGCTTTCGACTATATCACCAAGCCTGTCAACTTTGAAAAGTTGAAAGTTATCATCTCAAAGGCTGTTGAAAAAACTCGCCTGGTTGCAGAGAACCTGTACTTGCGCCAGCAATTGCGCGGCAAATACAAATTTGACAACATTATTGGCAACAGCCCGGCGATTCAGTCGGTTTTTGCACGCATGGAAAAAATTCTCGTAACCGATTCCACGGTCCTCATCCTCGGTGAATCCGGGACCGGCAAAGAACTGGTGGCTCGCGCCATTCACTTCAATGGCTTACGTAAAGAAAAACCGTTTATTGCTATCAACTGCGGGGCGATTCCAGCCGAATTGCTTGAAAGTGAACTTTTTGGTCATATGCGTGGTTCGTTCACAGGCGCAGTCGCCGACAAACCGGGCAAATTCGAGCTGGCCAACAAGGGGACTATTTTTCTTGACGAGATCGGCACCATGCCACAACAACTGCAGATGAAACTATTGCGGGTCCTACAGGAGCAGGAAGTCGAACGGGTCGGTTCAACCGGCCGCACGAAACTGGATGTACGCGTGATTTCCGCAACCAATGCCGACCTCGAAGGAAGAGTTCGCCGTGGCGAGTTTCGTGAGGACCTCTATTATCGACTGAACGTCATCCCTATCCATTTGCCGCCGCTGCGAGAGCGTCGTGAAGACATTCCCTTGCTCGCTAAACATTTTTTGCGGAAAATCTGCACAGACATGCGTCGCCCGGTGCTGGAGATCACCCCGGAGGCAATCAGGGCGCTTGAGGCTTATACATGGCCCGGCAATGTTCGCGAGATGGAGAATGTCATCGAACGCGCTGTGGCTCTGACAGACAGTGACATCATTGACAGGCCGGACCTGCCGTCACAGATTGGCGGAATTTCTCAGGAGGACACTTACCTGCCGTCACTGCAAATCCCTGGTGACGGCCTTGACCTGGCTGAGACAATCGCGCTTATCGAGAAGACGTTGATCAGGCAGGCCATGGAAAAATCGTCTTTCGTCAAAGCCCGTGCTGCCTCTTTGTTAAATATTAATCGCACGACTCTGGTCGAGAAAATCAAACGTTACGGTATGTGAGGAGTACTCGTTCGGAAACTCTGGATGGCACGAAAGCAGTTTTCGATCTGCAAACGAGCAATTTCCGGAAGGTCAGAGAAGTCATGGATTTGAGCTGAGCTGTAGTACTTTAAGTTGCACAAGCAAATCCGCCGATTGACGCAGAGGTTACGGGAAAGGGCTGTTTCCGGGCGAAAACCAGTTATTGTCTGGGGGGAGCAGCCTTGCCGGTCATCGAGTGAACGTCTATCCTGACAACCTTGGTTCTGCTGTCGAACCGTTCTATATACTTCTGCCCTTCTGCTAAAAACTCCGGCGAATATTTCTCCACGAGGCCGACCAAGGCCTGATATCGTTCATCACCTTGAACAACCGCAGCCTCACCAAAAACGATGACGCTCTCAAATTCCGTACTGAATTCAGCCGGCAAGAGCCTGGTGCGACCGACGACACAAAAAGACACCTTGCTGTTGGCAAGGATATTAGTAATTTTATGCCCTTGCAGCGCGCTATGAAAGTAAATACAATCGTTCATGTATACGTAATTTAGCGGCACACCGTAGGCTTGTCC
>JAVVDT010000210.1:0-4196 GCA_032250875.1 Desulfuromonadales bacterium
GAACAATCGCGCCTGAAGGCGACTCCTACAGCGTCATTCCGGCATGATTTTAGCCGGAATCCAGATTTTGCAGAGTTAAAGGCCTGGATCCCCGATAAAACCACTCGGGGATGACGACCTTTGGCTTACAGGTGTATAGTTACCGATTCAGTTCCCTTACTCATCGGCACAGCATGTGGGCTGCAGACCACATGCACTCGCTTATGTGCTGAATAGTGACTTCGGCTGATTAATTTTACTCTGAAGTTTAGCAGGTTTTGCAAGGTGTGCGAGTGTGGGGAGGGTGTTGGAGATTTTCGTTTTTAAGGCGATAACGGACAAGCTGGAGGTCCGTTGTCGCCATGACTATTATTCTATTCCCGATTCGCCAGCGATACGCCGCAACTGCCATCGCAATAGGGCTGATCGCCGGTCAATCCGCAGCCACAGATAAATACCTTCTGCCGGCGTTTGACCTTAAACTCAACAGGTGAAGTGCCGCTTCCGCTATGTGACTCATCGCAGAAAGGCAAGTTCTGAGATTTGCCGCAGGTACAGCGATAGTAAGTTCCAGGCTCCAGGGTGATACCGATCGGCATGCCAACAACATCGTCGTTTTTCATATGTACTCCTTAGCAGTTTTTCGACTATACGGGCCGACAGGCTGCGTAGAATCATCTACGCGGTACACATCCCGTCAGGTGACAAACCAGTCATAAGCAAATTTGCCGACCACACCGAGCACCAGCAACTCCACAAAAGTGATGGCCACCATAACCCATACCTTGCCTTTGCGGCTCTGCAAGCGTTTCGCCAGGAACTCGGGCATGACCCTGGCCATGTCACTATTCATGTTCTCCCAGGCTTCTTTGAAGACGCTGTCCTGATGTTTCTTGTTTGGCAATGGTCTGGTTTTGTTACGTTTTGTACTCATCGATACCCTCACACACAAAACGTCGAACCAACGCGGCGAGATTACAGTTTTTTCAGTCGATGGTCAACTAGTACCCTGTAACCTATAGGATTTCGCAAGATTGCGCAGGGATTTGGCGTGTCAGCAAGGCGCGACTTTAGCTGCCCAGCCGTAGCTACTCAGCTGAAGTCGCAACGCCGCTGACGCGGCAAAGAACCAGCAAGATGCGATAGTTTATGGGTTACAGGGTACTAGTACTAGTGTGATTGCAGCACGAATACGTATCAAGTCTATATGGCTGAATCAAGGACCTTTCTTACTTTAACACCGAATTCCTGGCCCGAAAAAGGTTTGGGAATGAAATGAATCCCTTTGTCCAAAACCCCGTGGTGGGCGATGGCGTTCTCGGCATAACCAGACATATAAAGGCATCGAAGTTGTGGATACATGAGTTGCAGGCGATCTGCGAGCTCACGACCGTTCATCATCGGCATCACTACGTCGGTAACCAAAAGATCAATTTCCCCCGGATAGGCTTTAGCAACAATCAAGGCTTCACTGGGGGAATTTGCGACTATGACGTGATAATTCCAAGCCTTGAGCTGTGTAGCGGCCAATTTCAAAATGCCGACTTCATCTTCAACCAGCAGCACTGTCTCTCCGTGACCTTGGGGAATACTCCCAAGTGCTTTATCGGGTACTTCCATAACTTGTCCGACATGCCTCGGTAGATAGATTTTGATGCTTGTACCTTCGCCTGGTTCGCTGGAGACATCGATGTAGCCGTTGTTTTGCTTGACTACTCCATACACCATTGCCAACCCCAAACCAGTTCCCTCGCCAACCTGCTTGGTCGTGAAAAATGGTTCAAAAATTTGATCCAGGATTTCTGGCTCCATTCCGCAGCCGTCATCACTGATTGTCAGAGTCACATAGTCTCCGGGGACAAGACCAGGCAGAGCATCGCATTGGGCTTGGTCAAAATGAATTTTTCCGGTTTCGACGATCAACTTGCCAACATCGATAATGGCATCGCGAGCATTGATACATAGATTAGCCAGAATCTGGTCCAACTGGCTTGGGTCCATTTTTACTGGCCATAAGCCATTTTGAGGTTTCCAGTTGAGATCGATATTTTCACCCAGGAGATTCCTCAGCAATTTGAGCGTGCTTTCAATGGAGGCGTTGAGGTCGAGAATTTTAGGATCGATTGTCTGCTTGCGGGCAAAGGCAAGAAGTTGGCGGGTGATATCCCGAGAACGGTTTGCGGCAGAGAGAATCTGCTTGAGGTTTTCCTGAATGGCATGCGCCGAATCGAGTTTCATTTGAGCCAGTTCAGCATAGCCGATGATGATGCTGAGCATATTGTTGTAATCATGGGCCACACCTCCTGCCAACTTGCCCACTGATTCGATTTTCTGGGATTGATGAAGTTGGGCTTCTAGCTTTGCCTTTTCTTCCTCCTCTTTCTTCTGATCGCTGATGTCTTCATCGATGCCCAGCATGCCGATGACTTTTTTCCTTTTGTTATACATTGGCACCTTGGAAGTGCGGATCCAGGTTGTTTTTCCGTCAGGAGTTATGACTTCTTTTTCGGTACCAATCTTTGGGATCTCGGAATCTATGACCTGTTTGTCGTCGTAACGAAACACCTCAGCCTGGTCTTTCCAGCACATCTGGAAATCACTCTTACCCAGCACATCTTCGGGTTGTGAACGGCCTGCAGAGCGCGCAAAAGCCGTGTTGCAACCAAGGTAGTTTAAATCGATATCCTTCCAGAACACCCGGATCGGAATATTCTCCAGGATAGAGTGTAAAAGGCTCTGCGATTCTCGCAGTTTTTCCTCTGCTTGTTTGCGTGCAGTAATGTCTTGGAGGTAACCACTCCAAACCAGTGGTTCACCTGGTTTGGAAGGGTTGGGTTTGGAGTTAACCAGGAGCCATTTAAGCTGACCGGAGGGCGTGATAATCCGAACCTCCGACAAAAACTCTTTCCCGATCTTGTTCGCAACGATATCTTCCTGATAAAAGCGGGCCAAATCATCAGGATGAACAATATCCCAGACCAGGCTCATGTCCTTCAGAAGGGCATCAGGGTCAAGCTCAAGAATTTCACGGCATGGACCTGGAGCCACATAGAAAAAACGACTGGTGCGATCTGAGGCAATAAAAGAATCATAGAGCATGACCGGCACGGTATTCGCCATGCGTTCATACCGCTGCTGGTTTTCTAATAAAGCTTTTTCGACTCCTGAAAAGTTATGTCTCTCGTTCTTCATCCTTAGCTCTCCATCGGAGGTTTGTCGTCTGTCAAACAAATACATGGTTTATTTCAACTTCTTGTGAGGATGACATCTTTTGAATCATCAAGATCAGGAAGGCTTATGATCTGCAGCCAGAGACAATCGGTACACACCGAGTTGTTGATGTCTATACCGAAGCTGACAACAAGGTTGCTACTATCGAAGACAAAAGCATGAGTTTGAACTGATTGGGGAACGTTCTGTCAGGCTATGATTGGGTGACAAAAACGAGAAAGTAATGATTCGCAACATGGGATTTATAATTACAGAAAGTGAAGTCCTGTTGTAATCCAGAAAATTTCAACATTTACCAGGATCTCACTTGACCGGAATCAAGATGAATGAAATCGGATTTCGGATAATAGCCAACCCCTCCCCTGCGCAGGTCTAATGCAGCCTTGCGTAAAAATTTAAGGGGGACACCGGGAAGCCGCAGATCAACAGCTTTGCCCTGCATATGATAGCTGTTCTTGGCAACACCACTTGAGCTTTTGCGCAGTTCCTGGTTGGTTTGAGGTGAACGATATCCTGAGATAATCTCGAAAGGGCGCTCGGCTTTGACTTTGCGAGAAATTGCAGCCATCAGATCAAGTGCCATCGGATCGATCGGATGAATTTCATCGGTGCGATGATCGCGTAATACATAATTAAGGTCATTGAGAGCATCATGAATATAACTCCCCTGCTCCCAGTAAACCACTTCCTTCAAACGTTCGCCAGTATGGGTATTGAGCAAGCTCAAAGTGCGCTCACTGGAACCAGCGAAACCGGCCCATGCCGGCAAGGGATTGAGGCAGACAAGAGAAATCATCAGCCCTGCTTTAATCAGCTTGCGACGGTTCATGTCAGGAACCCGGACAATCTTATTATTCTGTGACATAATTCTATCAAGCCTAAAGAATGAGTAAAATTTATATGCTCAGAAGTCTGTCGGACTATCCATGAGCCGGCTGCAAATCCGGCTGTTTGGCCCATATTTCAGCTCCTTTTTGGTCCATAGC
>JAVVDT010000211.1:0-4193 GCA_032250875.1 Desulfuromonadales bacterium
GATCCAACTGCCGTTTTTAGGTTAAACACAGATTGATAAGCAGAAATCTGCTGGTGGCAAAGTTTGCATGGTTACGCTACGGCCAATCGAACCAGTGGCCTTGACAAGCAACCCGAGCATCCACACCCTGCTCAGTGGTCAGCCTCCATCGCAAATCCCCCTGATTTACCTTGACTTATTCCGCCATTTTGATAAGTTGTGGTGTTCTAAATCTGCACCACAAGGGGGCCTGCGGGCTGAATTATGGACTATAAAGAGACATTAAATCTTCCGCTGACCGACTTTCCGATGCGCGGCAACCTGCCGCAGCGCGAACCGGAAATCATGCAGCGCTGGACCGCACTTGACCTGGACCGCAAACTGAGCGAACCCGCACCGGGCAAGCCGAACTTCACTTTGCATGATGGTCCTCCCTATGCGAACGGCAACATCCATATCGGCCATGCGCTGAACAAGATCCTCAAGGATATTGTTGTCAAGAGCAAGCGTATGCAGGGCTACTATGCGCCCTACGTTCCTGGATGGGACTGCCATGGTTTACCGATCGAACTGAAGGTCGACCAGAAGCTCGGCAAAAAGAAACGCGAGATGAGCAAAGCCGAAGTTCGCAAAGAATGCCGCGTATATGCCAAAGAGTGGGTCGAGATTCAGAGTGAGGAGTTCCGTCGTCTCGGCATTTTCGGTGACTGGCAACATCCCTATCTGACTATGACCACCGACTACGAAGCGGCCACGGCTCGTGAGCTGGCACGCTTTGCTGATAGGGGTGGACTCTACAAGGGACGCAAGCCAATCCACTGGTGTTCCTCCTGCGTCACAGCCCTTGCTGAAGCCGAAGTTGAATACGAAGATCACACTTCACCTTCCATCTACGTCAAGTTTCAGTACCAGGATGAGCTTCCCGCAAGCCTTGAGGAATTGGCCGGCAAGCCTCTGTCTTTCGTCATCTGGACGACAACACCCTGGACAATTCCAGCCAACCTTGCGGTCTGCCTGCACCCGGAGCTGCCTTACGTCGCTGTCGATATCGGCGGAGAGCTGTTGGTGATGGCCGAGGGCCTGTATGCCAAGGTTCTTGCGGAGCTCGACATTACCGATTTCAAGGTCGTCAAAACCTTCTCGGCCGAGCTTTTTGAAAAGCGGCACTGCCGTCACCCTCTCTACGATCGCGCTTCCCTGCTGGTCCTCGGCGATTACGTCACCCTTGAAGCCGGCACCGGCTGTGTGCATACTGCCCCAGGCCACGGCCAGGACGACTATCAGACCGGGCTGCGCTACGATCTGGAGATCTACAACCCGGTGGATGACTACGGTCGCTATCGCAAAGACCTTGAACTCTTCGGCGGCGAGAAGATTCCTGACGTCAACCCGCAGGTTACCGCCAGGCTGGATGAAGTCGGCGCACTGCTGAAAGAAAGCAAGCTGTCGCACAGCTATCCGCACTGCTGGCGCTGCAAAAAGCCGATTATTTTCCGGGCCACCGAGCAGTGGTTCATTTCCATGGAAGCCAACCAGCTGCGTCAGAAGGCGCTCGACCATATCAATGACGTGCAGTGGATTCCACCCTGGGGGCGCAATCGCATCTACAACATGATCGAAAACCGCCCTGACTGGTGTATCAGCCGCCAACGCAGCTGGGGCGTACCGATCACGGTTTTCTATTGCAGCAAATGCGATACAGCTCTGGCTGACGGCAAAATCATGCATCATGTTGCCGACCTCTTCGAAGCAACCGGCAGCGACATCTGGTTTGAAAAAGATGCGAAGGACTTGCTCCCGACTGGGACGGTCTGTCCGGGTTGTGGTCACGACGATTTCCGCAAAGAGATGGACATTCTTGATGTCTGGTTCGATTCAGGCGTATCGCACGCTGCGGTAGTAGAAAAGAACGACAAACTTCAATCCCCGGCAGACCTATACCTGGAAGGCAGCGATCAGCATCGCGGCTGGTTCCATTCCAGCCTGCTGGCCGCGGTCGGCACTCGCGATGCCGCCCCCTACAAGGCCGTTTTGACTCACGGTTTTGTCCTTGATGAAAAGGGGCGGCCAATGTCCAAATCAGTCGGCAATGTAATCGCTCCTGAAAAAGTCATCAGTCAGTACGGTGCCGAGATCCTGCGTCTCTGGGTCGCCACCCAGGATTATCGCAACGATACCCGCGTCGGTGACGCGATTCTCAAACAGGTTTCCGAGGCCTACCGGCGTATCCGCAACACAGCCCGCTACATCCTCGGCAATATTCACGACTTCGATCCAGCCACTGACTGCGTTGCTGATAGCGATCTGCTTGAGATCGATCGCTGGGCTCTCTCCCGCCTTGAAAGCCTGGTCAATCGGGTCCTGAAATCTTACGAGGTCTACGAATTCCACGTGCTCTATCATGCCGTGCATAATTTCTGTTCCATCGACATGAGCGCGTTCTATCTTGACGTCCTCAAAGACAGACTCTACACCTCGCCGACCAAAAGCCTGGCACGCCGCAGCGCCCAGACCGCCATGTATCGCATCCTTGAGGCCCTCACCCGCATGATGGCTCCGGTGCTGTCATTCACAGCTGAAGAAATCTGGGGCTTTTTGCCCGGCGAGCGCGAAGCGAGTGTTCACCTGGCTGGTTTCCCAAGCTTTGCCGCCAGCTTGATCGATGCAGCACTGGAAGCAAAGTATGAACGTCTGCTGGCAGTGCGCAGCGATGTCGCCAAAGTTCTGGAGCTGGCCCGTGCTGAAAAAACCATCGGCCATTCCCTGGATGCGCGAGTGGAGATTGCTGCCGATGGCGACCTGGGTATGCTGCTCGGAAACGAAGCGGAACAACTTGCCAGCCTGTTTATCGTCTCCCAGGTCGAGGTTTGCGAGCGTTTGCATGAAGGCAGCAACGGCGAAAATCTGCCGGGGTTGAAGATCCGTGTCAGCAAGGCTGACGGAACCAAATGTGCGCGTTGTTGGAATTATGCTACTTCGGTTGGACAGACCAAAGAACATCCGGAAATCTGCCACCGTTGTCTTGAGGCGCTTACCTGAAACAGGGCGTGAGAAGAGGAAAATCCCGAACGCACAAATGCCGTATTAGATCTGAAAATGACACGTTTTCAGACGAAAACTATTTATGTTTTCTGGTTATCTACTTTACTCAAGTGAGACCTTGATTGGCTACTGAGAAACAGAAAAGCAAAAGGCATTGGCCGCTGATCAAATCTGATAACATCGGATTAAATCTTTGAATCAAACCCTTAATGTTTTGATTCTGACTAAAAGACTTTAACCATAAGATTTTGGTCTTGAGTCTTGAGTCTTTGACCTATCAGCCATGATCAGATTGTATCTGCGGCCAATTAAGCCTTTGCTGTTTTTTTTCAACTTGAGTTCTCTCATATAGCTGCCTACTGGAGTTTTGTAGATAACCAAGTTATGTTTTTCACGTTCCGCATACGAGAGTTTATGTCCAGACACCGCACGCTAGCGATCATCACTTCAGTCATCCTGGTCTTGGACCAAGCGACCAAACTGTACGTGGATGCGAATTTTCGACTCCACGAAACAGTCCCGGTGATCCGCGGCTTCTTCCATTTGACCTACGTACGCAACAAGGGTGCCGCCTTCGGTATTCTCGCCGACAATGCTGTGCGCATCCCGTTCTTTATCACGGTATCAATCATCGCCATGATCGGTATCCTCTGGTACATCAAGCGCATCAGAGCTGATCAGAAATTGGCCTTTTTCTCGCTGTCCCTGATTTTTTCCGGGGCTTTGGGCAACCTGATTGACCGTATTCGCCTCGGTGAAGTCATCGACTTTCTCGACGTCTTCTGGAAACACCATCATTGGCCGGCCTTCAACATTGCCGACTCTGCCATCACCGTTGGTGTAACCCTGCTTTTTATCGAAATGTGGCGCGAAGATCATCATAAACAGGCCCAAAGTCCTGTTAACGAGTCTAAAGGGGATTGAGTCATGAAAAAAGTCTTGTTTGGTCTGGTCGTAGTCGCAATGCTTTTGAGTATTTCTGCGTGCGAAACCATGAAGGGCTTCGGCAGGGATGTGCAAAAAGCCGGCGGCTGGGTTCAGGAAAAAGCGGATTAAGTCAGCAGAGGATAACCCGGTCTAATCAATCATTATGCACTCGCAAAAACTCATGGGATGGCTAAGCAAAAATTTCATCCTACAAGGCTTGGTGTTTTTTCAGGGGCGAAGGCATA
>JAVVDT010000212.1:0-4192 GCA_032250875.1 Desulfuromonadales bacterium
GTTTGGCACGATCGATTGCCAGCTGTTCGGCAACATCGACAAATTCGCAGCCGCCATAATATCTTTTGCCTGGATACCCTTCGGCATACTTGTTGGTCAGAACAGATCCCTGAGCAGCGAGGACTTCCTCACTGACGAAGTTTTCCGAGGCAATGAATTCCAGGCTGTATTCCTGACGTTCTGTTTCCTTGCGAATCGCTGCGGTGATTTCCGGATCGAATTGGGAGAGTTTATCGAACATGTTATTATGGCCTCCAGGTTTTTTATAAATATCGCGAGTCAAGAAGTAAAACGGGCAGGCGATTGGCCTGCCCGAAGAGAACTGAGTTATAGCTCACCGGTACGAACTTCTGCCTCCAACTTGGCAATCTTGTCGAGACGCTGCTGGTGACGACCGCCTGCGTAGACCGTATCAAGCCAGACGTTCACCATTTTAGTGGCCAACTCCGCTGACAGGACCCGCCCACCCAGAACGAGAATATTTGCGTTGTTATGCTCTTTGGCCATCTGCGCCATGAACTCATCAGTGACCAACGCAGCACGCACACCTGGAAATTTATTGGCCACAATCGACATGCCGATACCCGTTCCGCAGATCAGGATACCCAGATCTGCTTTATCGCGGGACACTGCTCCGGCGACCTTTTCAGCAAAATCGGGATAATCAACCGACTCGCCGTTGTCAGTGCCGTAATCAGCCACGGCTATGTCGCGTGTATTAAGTGCGGCCTTGACAGCTTCTTTCAACTCCAGTCCGCCATGATCACTGCCAATAACAAGCATAACGATTACACCTTGCGGAACAAGAGAGTTGCGTTGGTACCACCAAACCCGAGCGAATTCGAGAGGGCAATCTTCACATCAGCCTTGCGCGCCTCGTTCGGAACGTAATCGAGATCACATTCGGGGTCCGGTTCCGTATAATTAATGGTTGGAGGAACAGCCCCGCGTCCCATTGCCAGAAGCGTATAAATGGCTTCGACACCACCGGCGGCACCTAGGAGATGGCCCGTCATACTTTTAGTAGAGCTGACCATCAACTGCTTGGCGTAGTCGCCGAAAACAGACTTTATCGCCAGGGTCTCGTAGAGATCATTAAACGGTGTCGAGGTCCCGTGGGCATTGATGTAATCAACCTCTTCAGGGTTCACACCAGCCGTATCCAGAGCCATCTTCATGCAACGCGCCGCGCCCTCACCGCCAGGGGAAGGCGCCGTCAGATGGTAGGCATCGCCGGTCAAACCATAACCGGCAACTTCTCCATAAATTTTAGCACCACGCTTTTTGGCCGACTCATATTCTTCTAGAATTACGATGCCGGCACCCTCACCCATTACGAAACCGTCACGGTTTTTCTCAAAGGGGCGGCTTGCCGTCTGCGGGTCATCGTTACGCGTCGAGAGGGCTTTCATGACCGAGAACCCGCCCATGCCGAGCGGACATATTGTCGATTCCGTACCACCGGCGATAACAGCATCGGCATCACCGCGTTGAATGATGCGAAAGGCGTCGCCAATCGAATGAGTGCCTGTGGCACAAGCAGACACCGGCGCAAGGTTGGGACCCTTGGCGCCACTTTTTATGGAAATCTGGCCAGCGGCCAGATTGATTATCGTCATCGGGATAAAGAACGGGCTGATCTTGCGATATCCGCCAGCCGCCATGGCTTCATGATATTTTTCGATCGCAGGTAAACCGCCCATTCCGGAGCCGACCACCACACCGACACGCTCGGCATTGTCATCATTGATAACCAAACCGGAATCGGCCAGAGCCATGGCCGCCGCGCCAAGAGCATAGTGAATAAAGAGGTCCATCTTGCGGGCCTCTTTTTTGTCGAAAAATTCTTCTTCTGGAAAATCCGTGATCTCGCCGGCAAATTTAACCGGGAAATCCGTAGCATCAAAGCGGGTGATTAGACCGATGCCGGAGCGGCCATTCATCAGGGCGTTCCAGTTCTTTTCAATTCCGGTACCCAGAGGGGAAGTGATTCCCAGGCCGGTTACAACAACTCTGCGCATGAGGCTATTGTCCTCCCAACACAAAGCCGGCCACCGGCAACCCAAAGAGGGTTGCCGGGGCAGGTTCTGTTATAAACGACAGCCCCAGCAGTAAGCCATGGCTGTCAAAGATTCAGGAATTCTCGCCGATATAGTCGATGGCATTCTGAACAGTTTGGATTTTTTCGGCATCTTCATCGGAAATTTCAATGTCGAATTCTTCCTCAAGAGCCATAACCAGCTCGACAGTATCCAGAGAGTCAGCGCCCAGATCGTCCATGAAAGACGCTTCTGTTGTAACCTGATCCTCGTCAACACCCAACTGTTCTGCAACAATCTGCTTGATACGCTCTGCTACACTTGCCATTTTATTTTCCTCCTTCTTGGTTTCGATCCGATCCGTGACCGTCTCATTATTGAGTTGTTATGATACCCCGATGGGTCTACATGTACATCCCGCCATTGACGCCAAGCACCTGACCAGTAATATAGGCTGACTGGTCAGAGGCAAGAAAAAGCACGGCATTAGCAACGTCTTCCGCTTCACCAAGGCGACCTAGTGGAATTTGTTCGGTCATGGCTTCACGGGCTTTGTCAGTCATTTTTTCAGTCATTTCAGTAACGATAAAGCCAGGTGTCACGGCATTCACTGTCACATTGCGGCGGGCCAACTCGCGAGCGACGGATTTGGTCAATCCGAGTAAACCGGCCTTGCTGGCGCAGTAGTTGGCCTGGCCGGCATTGCCCATCTCCCCTACCACCGATGATATGTTTATGATGCGTCCGGATCTCTGTTTGCTCATGAATTTCGCAACGGCACGCGTACAGAGAAATGCGCCTTTCAGATTCGTATCGAGGACGGCATCCCAGTCATCGCTTTTCATGCGCAGCAACAACCCATCTCGGGTGATCCCGGCATTGTTGATAAGAATATCAACCTTGCCATACGTTGCGACCGTCTGTTCAACGAGGTTGTTTGCTTCAGCTTCCACAGCGACATCAGCAACAACGGCCAAAGCTTCTCCGCCCTGCGCTTTAATCTCCGCAGTCAGACTTTCAAGAGCTTCGGCATTACGAGCCGACACAACCACTTTAACGTCTTGCGCAGCCAGAGCAACTGAAATAAAACGGCCGATACCCCGAGAGGCTCCGGTTATGATGGCAACTTTATCAGTCAACATTTTTCATGATCTCCTACGGTTAACCGGCAAGGGCGCTGACATCCGCCATGTTTTGCACATTCTGGACAGTGCTGCCTTTCGCCATGCGCTTGATCAGGCCGGACAAAACCTTGCCCGGGCCAATCTCGATATAACGATCGATGCCGAGGTCGACCATACAGGCCATTGTTTCCTGCCAACGTACCGGCGCACTGACTTGACGGACCAGCAGATCAAGGACTTGAGAGGCATCCTGATTCGGTGTCGCCTCCACATTAGTTATCACCGGTAAAAGCATCTCATGAATAGTAACATCAGCCAGAGCAGCAGCCAAGCGTTCACCTGCAGGGATCATCAGACTGCAATGAAACGGTGCGCTGACCGACAAGGCCATCGCCCGCTTTGCCCCTTTTGCCTTCGCCAGTTCAATTGCGCGTGCCACTGCATCAGTATGACCGGCAATAACCACTTGTCCATCGCTGTTATAATTGGCAGGCTCCACAACTTGACCCTGAGCGGCTTCACGACAAACAGAATCAAGGGCTTCACGATCAAGGCCAAGAATAGCGGCCATCGAACCGGTGCCGACCGGAACGGCTTCCTGCATATATATTCCGCGTTGGCGAACGATTCGTACAGCATCGGCAAACCCCAGACCACCGGCACAAACCAGCGCACTATACTCGCCGAGAGAATGTCCGGCAGTCAAGGAAGGCACAAGACCGCTTTCTGCCTGAAGAACCCGCAAGGCGGCCACGCTGGTTGCAAGGATTGCTGGTTGCGTATTGGCAGTCAACCTCAGGTCATCTTCGGGACCGTCATAGCAGAGTGAAGCCAGATCGAAACCAATCGCATCGTTTGCTTCTTCAAACACTTGGCGGGCAATCGTAAAGTTTTCGGTGAGCTCTTTGCCCATACCGACATGTTGTGACCCCTGGCCGGGGAACAGGAAAGCAATCATCGTAGTCAGACACCTTAGTTTAGATTACCAGCGCAACAGAGCCGCGGCCCAGGTAAAACCGCCGCCGAAAG
>JAVVDT010000213.1:0-4135 GCA_032250875.1 Desulfuromonadales bacterium
ATCGACGAGAGTGGCGGCAGCGTCGAAGTGACTTCTGTGGTTGGCAATGGGGCTTGTTTTACTGTTGTCTTGCCTTGTACGGCAGGTTTGAAGAGATAAACCAAAAAGCGATTCACCGCTGAGACTCAGAGACCACTGAGAAAATCAAAATCTTGATCGTTTTTGTAAAACCAGGAGCTTGATGGTTGAATTCATGTGCAGGTCTTGCTGCTGCTCATGCCGCCGGTGAACTCAAGGTTGATTTTCCCTGGCCGGTGCAGTATGAGCGGGCCAAAGTTTGAAAGGATGAATACTATGCGTTTCCTGGTGTTTCTCAAGTGAGGTGTCCTCGGAATTATGGGTTTGCAGTATTTGTGAATGCCCATAAGTCAAGCCTGACCCTTGCTTCCGATTTTAAAATAGCCTGCTCCTCCCAGGTAAGCTATAGTTTTGCAAGGACATTCATTGCAGGCGGGATCTTAACGAACCTTCGCCTCGGTTCCTGAACCAGCTCCATGCAATCGCCCCTGGGGGGGACATGCAGCACAGACTCTTTATAAAAATCATCCTTGTTTCACTTTTCCTCAACCTGCTCGGTTCGAGCCTTGTCACCCATTACAATCTGCCGCTTTTTTTGGATGCCACTGGTACGATGCTGGCCGCAATTCTGATCGGACCCTGGATCGGCGGCTTGCTCGGCTTGATGACTAACCTTCTAACCGGCCTGTTCCATTCTTCACTTTCCATCCCTTTCGGGCTCGTCAACCTGGGGATCGGTATTATTACCGGCTACCTGATGATACTCATCAAAGACTATCGTCGCCCGCTGGCGCCATTGCTGGTTGGCACGGTCATCGCCATTGCGACCCCTTTGATGGCTGCGCCGATTGCGACTTACATGTTTGGTGGCATCACTGTCCACGGCGTCGACAAATTAGTCGTCGCCTTGATGGACAGCGGACAATCGATCCTTGCCAGCACATTCTGGGGCAGAATCCCGTTCAGCTTTCTCGACAAAATCCTCTCCGCCTACACGGTTTTCCTGATTATCAAGGTGTGGCCCGACATCGCTGCGAAGCGTTTTCGCGGTGCCGACCATGTGGTATCGCATGCGTAAAGCTTTCTGCCTTGTCGGCCTCTTCCTCTGCCTGGTTCTGCAGGTCACGGATTGTGCCGCAGAGATGCTCAAGGTTGGTATCAGGGCCGATCGCCGGCCCCTGGAGTTTGCAACCTCGCAGGGTGGGGCCGCCGGGGTTCTGGTTGATTTATGGACGTATTGGGGAGAGCAGAACGGAGTCGATGTCAGCTTCGTTGTCAACGGCGATGAAGAGATCGGCCAGCTGCTGCAGAGCGGACAAATCGATATAATTGCCAACGCTCGCCCGGGCGGCGAGCTGGTTTATTCGGCACCTTATTTTACCTACGATTACTTCCTCTTCAGCGAAAAGAACCGCTACCTGGAGTCACCGCAAAGCTTGCTGATCAAGGTCGGCCTGCTCGCTGTCGATGAGCCCTTTCTGGATGAGGCCCTGCTCAACTTCTCCCGGATTCAGTCCTATCAGAATTATCAAGAGCTGCTCGAGGATATGCATGTCGGCGTCATCGACTTTATGCTCTCCAACGACCTCAACCTGAACTTTTCCGTCATCAGCGACATCGAGCTGTTCCGTCTGAATTACCCGAAACACCCATTTTATAACTACCCGGTAAGGGCTGCCGCCCTCGGTGCTAAGCTGGCCCTGATTGAAACATTTGATAAAGGCATGCGCCAGATCCCACCGCAAGAGCTGACAGCCATTAAATCGAGGTGGATACAGAGTACCGTCGGTTACCGTTTGCCCTGGTCGCTGATCGGTTTCGCTATGATTGTGTTTATCGCCTCGTCACTGATGCTGGTCGCCTGGATCATGAAGCTCAAGCTTGAACAGCAAGTCGCAGAACAAACCCTGGTTCTGGAAGCGCAGAAGCAGGCTCTGGAGCAGGATATCGAACGCCGGAAACTGCTGGAACAGGAATTGAAGCAAGCCAAGTTGCTGGCGGTCGCCGCGACCGACGCAAAATCAAATTTTCTCGCCAACATGACCCACGAATTGAGGACGCCGCTGATCGGTGTACTCGGCATGAATGAGCTGCTCATGACGACGTCCCTCTCCGAGCGGCAGAAGGCCCTGACCATTACCGTGCAGCGCTCCGGCGAAGTGCTGCTCTCTCTGGTCAGCGATATCCTCGACTTTTCAAAGATCGAGTCCGAGAAGCTGACTTTGGAAACCGTCCCTGCCGATCTCTCGCATATCGTTGAGGAAACCGTGCTGCTGCTTGCCGGCATGGCTGCCGAAAAGAATGTGGCGCTGGTCTGCCAGGTCGCACCCGATGCATGTTGGGAGGTCAGTGCCGATCCCCTGAGGTTACGCCAGGTCCTGTTGAACCTGATCAGCAATGCCGTCAAGTTTACCGAGCAGGGCGAAATCGTTGTGCGCCTCGCGATGACTTCCCGGGATGACCATGCAGGGTTCTTCACCATCGAAGTGGAAGATACCGGCATCGGCATGAACACCGAGGATCACAACCGGATCTTTGCCCCGTTTGTCCAGATCGACAGCGCCGCCACGCGCACCTTCGGCGGCACCGGGCTGGGTCTTGCGATCGTCAGACAATTGGTCGATCTGATGGGCGGGAGCCTGACCCTGGAGAGCCGGGTGGGGGAGGGCAGCCTCTTCCGCGTGCAGCTCGCCCTGCCGCTGCTCGCGCGTCTCGAGCCGCAATTTGCAGAAAAATTTCACGGTTGTCGGGTTCTGGTCCAGGGGAGCAACCGGCGGGCACTTGCTGCGTTAGAGGAGAAACTCACGTTTCTGCATGCCCATGTCGTCGCTGTCGAAACCGCCGGAGATGCCTGGCTGCAGCTGATCAATGGTCAGCTGCAGGGGGCGCCTTTCGCCCTCGCGATGATTTCACCAACCGCCAAGGTGGCGGATGAAGGTCTGCTCTACGATAAAATCAGCCATGAGCAAAGACTCGCCGGCTTGCAAATGATCATCCTCTGTTCGAGCATGTCCATGCTGAAAGAACGTCGCCTGCCTGAATTGCCGCTTCTCGAAGAGCCCGTCACCTGGAGCCATCTCATAACCGCCCTTGGCAATGCGTTTCAGGAGAATCGGCGTCCGCTTGAGAAGCAGCTCGAGCCCCTCTCGGTCTCATCTCAAGAGCGTGTCGCACAGGGAGCGTCCGACACCCCGTGCGGCCGCATACTGGTAGTCGACGACTATGCGGTGACGCGCGAACTGATCCGCAATTTCCTGGAACCCTGCGGCCTGGTTATCGATGAAGCGTCGTCCGGTCTGGAGGCTCTGGGGATGCTGGCAAACGAGCGCTATGGACTGGTCCTGATGGATTGCAATATGCCAGGCATGGGGGGCATGGAGGCTGCCCATCTTTTGCGTCAGCAAGGCTGCCTGGTGCCGATCGTGGCCATGACGGCTCACGTCGACAGCCGGATTCATGAAGAGTGCCTGACGGCAGGCATGGATGGTTGCCTGCTCAAACCTTTTCGCCGCAACAATCTGGAAGCGATTGTCAACAAGTGGCTGAATGCGGAGGCCAGGAAGTCATCGGCACAGGGCTGAGAAAAGAAGTTTTCGCGTCCTGCGGCCCGATTTAATGGGTTTCGCCTTCGCAGCTCTCGGGGTGTGGTCTCTGGTGGCAGTGGCGATCTCGCTGGTGAGGCGTGGCATCAAACCGAAGGGCTAGTGGACAATCTGAGGCTGTCCTGTTGCTTTTTGCCTTTATGATCAAAGCCCTGAACCTCTAGATTTTTTGCGAGATATGGTCACTTCGGCAGTCCCCGTATCTCGCGATCGCGAGATAAGAAGTTGAGTCTGAGAATAAATCCATTAATTGGACGCTGATCAAATCTGATGAACGCTGATCAAGCCAAACCATAAATCCGGGGTTGAACCTTCAGGTCTTTGGTTGATCCGCTTTTTCTGCGTTCATCAGCGTCCTATTGCTTTTGCCTTTATGATCAAAACCCTGAACCTTGCCAGAGCAAACTTTCGAGAATGAGAAGAATGATTTATTGTAGAACATCATTCCATAGTGTAGGGTAACACTGCTCAATGGTAGCAACTCAGATGCTGGTATAAATTGCCGGGTTCTGCAC
>JAVVDT010000214.1:0-4124 GCA_032250875.1 Desulfuromonadales bacterium
CCCGGCTGGTCATTATGTCACCGACCCGTCTGCAGGAGCGACTTCCACGCGGTTGCGACCGTTTTCTTTCGCCCGATAAAGGGCTTTGTCCGCGGCATTGACGAGGGAATAAGCATCTTTCAGCCAGTCCTTGCTGCTTGCCGCAACGCCAAAACTGAGGGTGACCTGTACCCTTCCTTCCGGGGTGTCAATTATGTTGCTGCTCACGGCTTGTCTGAGTCTTTCGGCAAAAGCGGAAGCGTACTCAAGGCTGCAGTCGGGGAGGATTACCAGGAACTCCTCGCCGCCAAATCGGCCAATAAAATCGTAGGAACGCATAAGAGAATGCATTTTCCCGGCAGTCGAACTGAGCACCACATCTCCCGCCAGATGTCCATGGGTGTCATTGATTTTCTTGAAGAAGTCGATGTCGGCCATGATCACGGCCACACATTTCTCTTCCCGCTCTGCCCTGGACAGTTCATGCATAAGGATCTCGAGGATTTCCGCATGGTTCCACAGGCCGGTGAGAGAATCGTGGGATGCTTTCGTCCGAAACGTGTCGCGAGCCGCAAGCAGCTCGTTCTGTAGTTCGATGATGCGCCTTCCGGCGCGCAGGCGTAACCGCAGCTCATTGAGCTTGAATGGCTTGATAATGTAATCGTCGGCGCCGGCTTCCATGCCGGTAACGAGATCCTGGTCTCTCTGCTGGGCAGTCAACAGAATGATGTACGTATAAGGTTCTTCCTTTTTCCCCCGAACTATCCGGCACACTTCCACCCCCTCCAGACCAGGCATCATCCAGTCAAGCAGGGCGAGCCTTGGCGGGTCATCTGCTTGCAGAATCTGCATCGCCGCAGTGCCATTCTCGGCGACGATGACCTCGTATCCCCAGGCGGCCAGTCTTTCTTCTATGAGGCTTCTAAAACTCGGGTCATCTTCCGCTATGAGCATCCTCATGGCTTTCCCCTTTCAAGTTACGGTCGAGCATCGATCCCCTCACAGAAGCGTCGTCCCGATCCCTCGCTGGAGTATCAGCTGGTTCTCGTGCTCTGTTGTCTTGAGTTCGAGATAGTCCTTCTTGTCCATTTCGAAAAGCTGTTTCCGGTAGCGATCCGTAAAATCGTACCACTCGCCGATTCTCTTGTCGAAACGAGTTTCCTCGGGATAGGGCAACGTCTTCATAAAGGCCTGGATCGCGAAATAGTAGCGGACCGCGTTGCGTTCGATGGCGCCGCGTGCGCCGCCGATGTAGATAGGATTGCCGCTGTTGTCCGTACCGGTCATCGTGAAGCCGATCTTCCCCGAACCGAGTGTCGCTAAATAGACTGCTCCGGCAAGTCGAAGCGCCAAACTGTCGCGATAGGCATAACCAACGTGGACAAAGGTTCTTTCCGCATCCAGAGGCATGGCCTCGAACCTTATCCTGTGGTCACTCGTGCCGAAAGGACCCTCATCGGCATTGAGAATAATATCCAGATACCTCAGCCGTTGAGCAACGTTCCGGAATTGGTAAAAGACTTGACGGGTATCCTCCGGACGCTGATAGACCTTGCGTCCGAGGTAAAAGGCCAGTTGCCAGGCATCCGGCAGCTTCTTGTAGGTGCACGCCTTGACATTGGGGTGCAGGGATACGATGTCGCACCAGTTTGCAGGAACCTTGAGCGCGTCGACGACGACGCCGAAGGGGTAATCAAACACCCCATAGACATCCACCTGCACTTTGCCGTCTCGTTCGGATGAATCGAGAAACAGAGGCAGGCCGAAGCTGTTGGCCGCCAACCGGGCCCGGTTTCCCTGATAAATCTCTAACAGGCGGTCTTCGTCTTGCCGAGACTCTTCGGCGGCGAGGGCAGTAACGGCCGCAAAGGAAACCACAAAGGCAAACAGCAACAGGAATATTCGGGGATGGCTTCTACTCCTATGAATCTGATTCACCCGGTTCGTTTCCACTGTAAAGACCCAACCCTCTCAGAAAGGTTATAACCATTGGACAAATAAGTTCAAAAACCACTCCCGGACTCTCGGGAACAGGGGTCTTTTTTCCCATTTGTGTCAATGAATCTGACTGGAATTTTCCAGATCGCCGACAAACATCTTCTCCATTTCGACGGCAAACGCGCGATTCAGGATAACCGCATTGACCTCGTCATTATTCAACAAGCTCAAAAAGTCCATGTTGGTTGAACCGACGGTGGACCAAACCTGGTCAATTACAGCGGTTTTCGCATGCAGCAGAGAAGTGGCGTGCTCGTAGATTTGCACTTCCGATTTCAAAAGTTCAATCATCGCGTACGTCCCCGCGGTTCCCTTGCAAGGTACGCCATAACTTTTTTAGAATTTCTTTTTCCAGCCTACCTAATGTAGCCGCAAACGAATTCTTTGGCTGAGGGGTAGTCAGGTCCACGTGAAAGAGTGTGGAGTCTGTTGGATTCCGGGTTGTTTTCTGTTACTTTGTTTTTAGCCATGTCATACCTCCTTGTTAGGTAGGGTTGTGGTCAAGCCCGGCCGTGGGACCCCCATCCACACGGCCGGGCTGCTTTATGTTCATGCCGCGTCGGTCAGCTTTTCGACGTGCAACCGCTTGCGGCGCTTCTGAGCTTGCCACAGATCGTAATACATCTGTTGGGTCAACCAGCTTTCCGGCGTTGTGTCAAATGCGATAGCCAGGCGCAAGGCCATTTCAGGACTGATCCCGATCTTGCCGTTAAGTAGCTCAGAAAGATTCTTGCGGGAAACATCCAGAGCCTTGGCCGCAGCAGTGACACTGAGCCCGAGCGGTACCAGGCAGAGTTCGCGGATCACTTCGCCGGGATGGGGCGGATTGTGCATCATAGGCTTTCTCCTTCTAGTGGTAGTCGATGTAGTCAACATCGGTGGCGTCCTGGCCGTCGAAGCGGAAGACCTGGCGCCAGTTTCCGCTGATCGTCACGGCCCAGAAACCGGCGAGGTCGCCGGTCAGCGCATGTAACCGTAGCCCCGGCAGGTTCATGTCCCGGGGGTCGTGTGCAGCGTCGAGCCGGGCCAGAATCAGCCGCAGTCGGCCGGCATGAGCAAGTTGAATGCCTGCCTTCTTGCCGGTCTCGAAAAACTGCTCCAACCCCTTGTGCCGAAGATTCACGATCATGGCTAAGCTGTAACCTGTATAGTGTCGCGTGTCAACTGATCAAGATAAGGAGCCGCCCCGGAAAACTGAGCCGAGCATCGGTTGTTGTGATTAGATCCGGCAAAAAATTGCCGGGTCGCTCTACATTAACGCTTGCTTCCTTGATCGGTGTCTTTTACCCCGGCAGCCGCCGGGTCTACATGAGCCAGCCGACCTTTCACCCCGACGAGGCCTGGGTGATGCAGCAGGCGCGGAACGTGACCATGTGGCTCGAAGACCATGGCATCGAGGCCAAGCATCTGATCAATGACCGCAATACCACTCTCGTTCAGGGAGTTCCTCGACGGCAAAGACATCGAAAGCCATGGACCGTTGTCCACCAAACAGAGGCTGACCATCCAGGAGGCGTTCGAAGGTTATTGGCAGGTCGGCGGCTTCACCGGCGTGAACGGACTTGACCAATGGCAGCGAATCGAGGCCCATCAGGCCAACGGGAACACCATCCTCGCCAGCATAATCGGCCATCACAATATCGCCCACCCTGGTCGGTGAGCACGGTCAGCCGCCCGATGGCCTCGCTGATCGCGGCGACCCGATTCAGGATTTCGGGGTTGATGGTGTAGGGCGGCTGGTAGGTGCTCATACGCTCACCGTTCAATGGGCGTTGTCGTTCGCACCCGGCGCATCCTCGCCCTGAATGACGGGCTTGCCATCTTTCCAGGTCACGGCATACTGCCCCAGTCGCCGCTTTTTCTCCAGGGTCTTGCCGACGGCCTGACGGAGCGTTTCCAGCTGCCGCTGCCCTTCCGGGGATGGGATGCTTTTTCGTTTGGTGTTCATGGTTTGGCCTCCTCAAGCAGAAGCTGGCGCATCAAATCGTCGTAAACGCCTCCAAGATTGTTCAACACTTCATCGTTGGTGTATCGAATCACCCGCAAGCCAAGTGAGTTAAGAAATTTTGTTCGCTCACTATCGTATTCAACAGTCTCCGCATGACTCTCTCCGTCGATTTCTATAACAAGACGCAATTCTGAGCAGT
>JAVVDT010000215.1:0-4069 GCA_032250875.1 Desulfuromonadales bacterium
CTTGATCTCGCGCTCGATGACCGTGTCAGGGGTGAGTTCCGGCTCGCCGTCGCGGACCGGAATGTTGGTGATGCGGCCGAAGTTGATGTCCTGCATCAACTCGATGAGTCGCCGCTTCGGTGGGGTGAGATGTGCTTTACTTGTCTGGTTCATGCCGAACCTCCTTCATTTCTGGACCGACCGGGAGACAGGTCCGGCATGAATTTCCCGGGTGGCGGTCGTGAACTCTTTGTGTTCACCAGACCTGTCACCCTGCTTTGGCGAATTTTCGTTGCGACCCCGAAAAACGCCCTGGCTCAAGGAGGAGGAAAGCCCGTAAGGCTCTGATTGGTGGTGGGTTTACAGAGGAAAATTTTTTTAACTTTTTTTGCCCGGCCCCAGTGAAATTTCACCGGGCGGGCCTCCAAGACGCAAAAAGCCCCGATCCAGAATCCTGAATCGGGGCTTTAATTTCGCTTGGATATTAAGGGTGGTCAGTAGACCTCGGCACCTTCCGGGAGGATGCGGAACTTGCATCGGTAGGTCTTTGTATCCTTGACCCATTCGATGGGATCATCATCGAGCCGGAAGAATTCACGCAGGTGCTTCGACAACTCTTGCTTTTGTTTCTTCAGTTTGTCCGAGGCGTATCGGCTGTGCCAGTCGATCTCGCCACTGGAGTTGGCAAACCCCTCAAGCAATTTCCATTGCTCGGTTGGATTGCCATTCTTCCTGCTCGCCATTCCCATTTGCGTATAGGTGTATCGACCGCTCTGGTCTCCCGCCCATATTGTGACGGTATGGCCATCGCGGAACTGAATCTTGATTTGTGGCCATGTGGTGCCCGGCGGTGTCATGAAAAACACTGTGCCGCCTGAATCCGGCCCAGGCACCTGATCGATAAGGGGAGCGAATATCTCAGTCTTGTCCCGACAGGTCAGGAGTCGTGGCGCATCACCCAGGTACAGATCTTCGTTCAGCGCGACGAAAAGGCTGTCTTTCTGCGCCAGCAGTGTTTCAACTGCAGGACTCAGATGAAGGCGCGTGGGCGCTATTACAACAAAGGGTTTGGGGGTCGAAAGGCATAATGATCGGACGACCTCTACCAGCGTGTCCTTGCTGTCCTGCATTGTCAGCACAACAGGGAAGTCCATCCCGGCCGTGGGTATGAAATCGCCCAGTCTCCATGTGTGGGGCAGGCCATCGAGTTTTGCCTCTCGGTGTTCAATTCCCATGGCCGTGCAGATAGCGCCATTGATGGCTGACTGCTTGAGCCGGTAGATCAGCGTCTGCCGTGGAGAGAGTTGGATGGCCGCGTGTTCTTTTTCGATACAGACGGCTCGGATGTCGGTCTTCGCATGGGTGATCACACTACGTGGGCATCCCAGGCCACATTCCGTCGGGCAATCCACAGCGGTCGCGTGATTCTTGGTCAGTTGAAGAAAATTGTCCCGAAACAATGGATACCGGTCCCAACCGGAGAGCGCCTTATCCCAATCGAACAGCGCCGCCGACTTTCCAGGCAATGTCTCCAGGTATGCCCAGAAGGGGTCACTCATCCGAGGCCCCTCCGGCTCCGACAATAAAGCCCCTGAGTCCGAGCCAGCGCTCGATAACCTCGGCATCACCATCCCGCTTGAATTGCGCTCGGTTACCTGAACTCAAGGTGACCGACCTGGGCGTCTTGGAACCGTCGAATTTGATCTGGAAGCTCGCCTTGACGATCTTGCCTCCAGCGGGAAGGGTCTTATCCCGATCTCGGAGAGAAGCGAACATGTCCTCGGATCGACGGATTTCTATATCCTTGTGTGCGCCACCCCAAAAAAACTGAACCTCTTTCAGTCTGACGTATTCAATGCCTTCCACGTCGTCACAAAGAAGCGCTTCTTCCCCGATCTGCCGTAGTGGCTCGAGGTCGAATCGGCTGCGCTCGCTAAAGAACTCTTCGTTGCCGAACAGATGCAGCCCGAATTTCTTCCGGTAGAGCTCCTTCTCGCCCTTGGTTTCGGCGTTCATGCGGATCTCCCCAATGACGGGGTTGTAGGCAAGCACGTCGAATTTTTCAGGGCGGAAGTACTGACTGGTGGACTCACCGGCCTCAATGACCGCCTCACGAGCATAGGGCTTCCCGTGGCGCACGAGGAACCATGTGTGGCCTTCTTTTGGATAAACGAACACCTTGGAATACTTGCCCCGACGCTTCTTAGAAAACCATTCGTCAAGATCGGCTTCAAGGGCCGCGAGGGTTTCCTCCGATGGCAGCACGAAATCTGGCAGCGGGTTTTTCTTGGTCTTGAAATACTCGAAGGACCTGACGTTCATGAAGAACTGTTCGGCGTGTACCTTCTCGATGATTTCCCGATCAGCCATCCAGACCTGTATAGCCAAGTCTGCCGGTGCGGCGTTCTCCCCAATTTCCACGTCGATGTCCGTTCCAGCGATCTCATCCTGAATGGAGTCGAATCCTTCAGGAGTCGAAACTTCATTTACATAGAACAAGGCCTCTGCAAGGTCGTCTGGAGTTGAGCCGTCCGGGGTCAGCAAAATGTGACTGAGCGCGTTGTAGTCCAGGCCATCTTCCTGCTGGACTGGTGGCAACTCTACGCCGCGAGCTGAAAAATAGGCGGCATGAGGCTCCAGAAAGGCAATGAGATGCTTCCTGTCGATTCGCCGGAGCATTTCCGGCTTCGAAAAGCGGCGTAGGTTGAAAGTTGCCATTAGTTACTCCTCTCGTTTTGTCGTTACTTTTCCATATCTGTCTCGATCAATTCCGTTTCCACCCAACGACCTTGCCCAACACGCGAAGGTCATCCTCCGGCCTGATTCGGATCTTCCGTACCTCCGGGTTCTCGGGCACCAATTCGATGAGCTCGTCTTTGATTCTCAACCGCTTAACGGTCGCTTCGTCGTTGAGCAGCGCCACAACGATGTCACCGTCCTCGGCGATGGGCTGCTGCCGCACAATGATCAAATCGCCATCGTTGATACCGGCACCGACCATGCTGTCCCCCACCGCACGGAGTGCGAAGTGCTGTCCGGAACGAACGACGTCCGACTCGACCAGCACCTGGCCTGTGATGTTCTCTTCGGCCAAGATAGGGTGACCAGCGGCCACCATACCCACAACAGGGACTGAAACCAGAGAGGCAGCCATCTCACTGGGGCGGCGGGCAACAGCTATTCCTCGCGACTTTCCGTCCTCTCGCTTCAGGTATCCCTTGCGCACCAGTTGATTGATTCGGTCGTGGGCGCTGGCCGGGCTGATTTCAAAGATCTCACTCAGTTCTTTCACCGTTGGAGGAAAACCCTTGGCATCGACGAAACGACATATCTCTTCGAGCGTTTTTCGCTGCAACGGCGTTATCTCATCCGTTTTCGCTTTGCCCATGGAGTCTCCATTTCTGTTGAAAGACAAAAAGGCGCAATGCGCCAACAAACCCTAATAATATAAACCTGATGCACATCAGGTCAAGAAATAATCTCACACCTGATTTCCGACACTTCCATGAGCCCCTCGGTAGGTAATGCCTGAAGAAAGCCGGTTTGAAACCGGACGAACAGTTAGAAACCAGATAACCGACCAGAGGCGGAGCTGAGGCGGTTGTGGGTGCCATCGAACGCGCATCCCGACCGCCGCCGTTTTCTGGCATCCACACCATCCAGTCCCCCGGTCCCACCGGAGGTGTTCGATGTTGGATGTACAGGAAATGAATGATGGGCCAGGGACGGATGACCTTGGCAAAAACGGCAAACCCGGCCGCCTGTCGGGTGAGGCGAGGCTCCAGTCAGCCGCCTCCATTCTGGCCACGGCGATCCTGCGCCGAAAGGCAAAAAACGCATGTGTGGGCAATGAGTTAGAGGTTTTCGAAGATTCTTCCCCTGTGCTCGGAGAAGGACTTGATTCATTGCCGGAACAGAGCATTCATTCATGACAACTCGTCCGGAAACCAAAACAAGGAGTTGAAAATGAATGAGTTACAGAACGCCGCCACCGGCGGCAAGAATCAGGACCGAACCCGAAACTCGGTCCTTCGGCAGATGGCCCTGCTGCAATCCATGTCCCTGGAGCAGCTCCGGGAAAAATGGCTCG
>JAVVDT010000216.1:0-3988 GCA_032250875.1 Desulfuromonadales bacterium
CGGCTTTGTCGATTCAGCAAAGGCTGTCACCAGGGCAGGAGAAGTTGCCCGTAGCGTTAAGGGTGTCACAAAGGTGAATAACGATCTGATTGTAAAATAGTTGCAACCCTGTGACCGGTCATCCGGTTCCGCACTCTCCTGTGACATGAGAGCGTTATGAACCGGATGGCATTTAAACCTGCCGGAACTCCCTCTAATTTGCGTTACACGCTGCATTGCTGAATTTGCAGCCGGTTCATGGATACTCCGACAGCCGCCCAGGTACGCTTAGTTTGCCTGTAGAGCTATGGCCGCAAAGTGATATGTGATGTCATTTCAAAAACTCCCACTATATTGTACTGACTCAAGCAATCGATTTCATAGCATATTTACAAACAATCACAGTGCACAATGAAATCCTGCAATAGCAACTTGGCAGGCTCTGTTCTTCGTCTATACTTGGTTTTGCTTTCAAGGAGGATGACATGCGCACTAAGATTGCGAATCTTTATGAGAGAATGCAGTCGAGTTACTGGTTCATCCCTTCGATCATGGCGTTTCAGGCGGCGGCGCTTTCTACAATACTTCTGTTTATCGATCTGCTGAATGCTGAACAGGAGTTTTTCGACCTCTCGTGGATTAACTTGACCGGTGCCGCCGGTGCACGGAGCATCCTCTCAACCGTGGCAAGCTCCATGATCACGGTTACCGGCATGGTCTTCTCCATCACCATCGTCTCCCTTTCCCTCACAGCTCAGCAGTACGGTCCGCGATTGTTGCAGAATTTCCTGCGAAATCGGGGCAATCAAATCGTATTGGGTACCGTGACCGCAACTTACCTGTACTGCCTGTTAGTGCTGCGAACCGTCAGCGAGAAGAATGGCCAAAGCTTTATCCCGCATCTTTCAATCCTCTGCGCCCTCGTCCTGGCTGTCGTCTGTGTCGGTATGCTGATCTACTTCATCCACAACATCACCATCTCGATCCAGGTCTCCAATGTGATCGCCAACGTCAGTAGAGATCTGGCCAAAACAATTGAAAAATTATTCCCTGAGAAGAACCCTCGGAGCACAAGCTCAAGGGAGAATGAAATTGCCATGGCCGATATCCTCCCGGAAGGGTTTGCAGAACAGGCCATGCCGATCACTTACGACAGAACCGGCTATCTGCAGGCCATCGATCACAACGGCCTGCTCGAACTGGCTTCCAGGCACGACCTGGTCTTGCGAATTCTGCACCGCATCGGTTACTTCCTGATACCCGATTCCACCCTGGTGGAAGTCTTCCCAGCCGAAGCTGCTGAAGACGAAGAACTCTGTAAACAGGTCAATCGATGTTTCATCACCGGACGACAAAGATCCCAGGGGCAGGACCTTGAACTGCTCATCAACGAGCTGGTCGAGATTGCCGGTCGCGCCCTTTCGCCTGGCATCAACGACCCGTTCACGGCTATTTCCTGCATCGATCATCTGGTTCTGGCGCTGTGCGATCTTGCCCAACGTGCCTTTCCCGCACCCGGTCGCGAGGATCAGGACAACCGGGTCAGGATCATCGACACACCACCCTCTTTCCGCAGGATTCTCGACGTGGCATTTAACCAGATACGGCAGTATGGCGGTTCCCATGTAGCCGTGACGCTCCACTTGCTGGAAGGAATCAAGCGCATCATCCCTTTCACCCGCATTGCTGAGCAGCGCGATGCTCTGCTGCGCCAGGCGGCCATGATTGACCACGGCAACCAGAGCAGCCTGTCTGAAGAGGAAGACCGCCAGGAAGTCCACGCCAAATACCTGGAGATTTTCCAGGTGCTCGAAGAAAACTTCGGTCTGACCGGAAATGAGATGGCATGATTCGGGGACGATCGTAATGACCATACTGCGCTCACAAAACCAGCTCTTTACGCAGGTCCGGAAACTCGTTGCCGTTATTCTCGGCCTTTGTTTGCTTGTGACAGCGTCAGTTGACACGCAAGCTCAGGAGCGGAGTGAAGAGTCATCAACCACCAATAATGCTATCGTCAGTCAGATCTCCGATAAGGTTGAAGTTGAACCACGTGTCAGTGACGCCGACATTGCGCAGCGTCTCATCCGAATTATGGATTCGACAGACTGGTTCATCGATCTGAACGTCCAAGTCAACGAAGGAGTGGTTTTTCTGGATGGCCGGACAACGAGTGCCGGTTTTCGGGACTGGGCAACGGAACTGGCACAAAAGACCCGCGATGTCGTTGCAGTAGTCAACCGTCTGCATCTTATTGAAAGATCGGCCTGGGAACTCTCTCCTGCCTGGGATGAGATTCAGCATCTCTGGAAGCAAACTATCCAGCAACTGCCGAGGCTTGGCCTCGGCCTGCTGATTCTCGTGGCGGCCTTGCTGATCGCCATACTGCTGGCCGGAGCAACCCGCCGGACTTTCGCCCAACGCCTCAAACCGTTATTGTGCGACCTTGCTGCACGTGCAGTGTTCATACCAGTTATACTCCTCGGCGTCTACCTGATGCTTAAGGTAGGCGGCCTTTCGGGACTGGCGGCAACCGTTCTCGGCGGCACTGGCCTGATCGGTCTGGTCGCCGGGATCGCCTTTCGGGATATTCTCGAAAACTACCTGGCGAGCATTCTGATCAGCCTGCGTAATCCGTTCAAATTCGATGATCTGGTCGAAATCGCCGGCCATACTGGAATCGTTCAGCGTGTGACTACACGTGGAACTGTCCTGATGAATCTTGACGGCAATCATGTGCAGATTCCTAATGCGGTCGTCTACAAGAGTATTATTCTCAACTACACCGCCAATCCCAATCGCCGTGAGACGTTTACCGTTGGCATTGGTTACGAAAACGAAGTAGCCATGGCCCAGGATATGGCTCTGAAGGTGCTCGCCAGTCATCCTGCCGTTCTCAAAGATCCCGAAGCTCTCGTTCTGGTCGACCAGTTTGGCGCGGCGACTGTGAACCTGCGTGTCAGTTTCTGGTACGAGGGCACGACCTATAATGGTCCGAAGATCAAATCATCTGTGATCCGTCTGGTCAAACGGACCTTCGAACAGCACGGCATTTCGATGCCTGATGAGGCTCGCGAAGTGATCTTTCCACAAGGCGTTCCTGTGCACATGGTCGAACACGTCACCAAGGCACAGGCCGAGGTTGAGAAATCTTCGAAACAACACGCCACCGTCGAACCGGATATGGTCAAGGTCTCCGGCGAAGGCGATTTCACCAGTGAAGAGAAGCCGCTCCGGAAGCAGGCACGCCAGGCCAGGATCCCCGAAGAAGGCGTCGATCTGCTTGAATAAATGATTGCAGCTGGACAATTGATGAAACGATACCTCAAGAACGCCATCTGAAAAAGCCAGACAGGCAATATCGGACTGAAACGTGCATAAACTTCAGCACCTGATTATCCTTCTGAAGTTATCTGAAGTACCGGCAGGAAGGCCGGTTCAAGACTGGTATACGTTGAACACTGAATATTGAAAAAAACAGGAGTTGTAACTTTATGACAACCGCTTTTCTCGCCATCGTTTTTGGTCTGGCGCTCCTGGTCTGGAGCGCCGACCGTTTTGTGGAGGGCTCAGCCGCCACTGCGCGACATTTCGGCATGCCGCCGCTGTTGATCGGCATGGTGATTGTCGGCTTCGGCACCTCCGCGCCGGAGATGGTGGTCTCCGCTATCTCGGCATCGCAGGGCAATCCCGGCATTGCCCTCGGTAATGCGTATGGCTCGAACATTACCAACATCGCCCTTATTCTGGGATTGACGGCGCTGATCAGTCCCATCGCCGTGCATTCACAGGTACTGCGCAAGGAGTTGCCGATCCTCACTGCGGTCACGGCATTGGCCGCCTGGCAGCTTTGGGACGGCGAAATCAGCCGCAATGATGCCCTGGTACTGGTGGGCGTTCTGGCCGGGCTGATGGCCTGGACCATCTGGCAAGGCATGCAAAAAAATGCCGATACACTGGCCAGGGAAATGGAGCAGGAGATGGAAATCCGCGATATGCCGCTGCGTCG
>JAVVDT010000217.1:0-3979 GCA_032250875.1 Desulfuromonadales bacterium
GCGGATGTATTCCGCCGCCTCCTCTTCTTCCTCGCCGCCGATCTCGCCGACCAATACGATCCCCTCGGTTTGCGGATCCTTCTCGAACAAAGCCAGGGCATCGACGAAAGTCATGCCGTGGAGGGGATCGCCGCCGATGCCGATGCAGGTGCTCTGACCTAGCCCCTCGCGGGTGGTCTGCCAGACCGCTTCGTAGGTCAGGGTGCCGGAACGCGAGACCACGCCGACCGGGCCCGGTTTGTGGATATAGCCGGGCATGATGCCGATCTTGCATGCGCCCGGCGTGATGACGCCGGGGCAGTTGGGACCGATCAGGCGGCTGCCCTTGCCTTCCATATACTTCTTGACCTTGACCATGTCGAGGACCGGTACGCCCTCGGTGATGCAGATCACCAGTTCAATCCCGGCAGCAACCGCCTCCATGATGGCATCGGCGGTGCCGATCGGCGGCACGTAGATGACCGAAGCGTTGGCACCGGTCGTCTTGACGGCGTCTTCAACCGTATCAAACACCGGGAAACCATCGATCTCGGTGCCGCCCTTGCCGGGGGTCACCCCACCGACCATCCGGGTGCCATAGTCACGGGCGCCCTGAGCGTGGAACAGGCCGGTGGCTCCGGTGATCCCCTGGGTGATCACCCGTGTGTTTTTATCGACCAATATACTCATCGCTGTTCTCCTTGACCCTGAACGGCTTTGACGATCTTCTCGGCCGCATCAGCCATGCCGTCGGCACTGACAATGTTCAGCCCCGATTCTGCCAGCAGTTTCTTGCCCAACGCCACGTTGGTGCCTTCCAGACGCACCACCAGCGGCACCGCGACGCCAATCTGCTTGGCCGCTTCGATCACCCCGGTCGCGATGACGTCGCATTTCATGATACCGCCAAAGATGTTGATCAGGATGCCCTTGACCTTGTCGTCGGAGAGGATGAGCTTGAACGCCTCGGTCACCCGCTCGATGGTGGCGCCGCCCCCGACATCGAGAAAGTTGGCCGGATCGCCGCCGTAGTGCTTGATAATATCCATGGTCGCCATGGCCAGGCCGGCGCCGTTGACCATGCAGCCGATGTTGCCATCCAGGGCGATATAGGAGAGATCGTACTGGGAGGCCTCGATCTCCATGGCGTCTTCTTCGTCATAATCACGCAGATCGCGGATGCGCAGGTGACGGAACAGTGCATTGTCGTCAAGACTGATCTTGGCGTCGAGGCAGATCAGGTTGCCCTCGCCGGTCAAAACCAGCGGGTTGATCTCGAGCAGGGCGCAGTCGGTCTCAACGAACGCCTTGTACAGATTCATCAGCAGCGGCACGGCCTGCTTGACCTGGGCAATGCCGAAGCCGAGCTTGAAGCCGACCTTGCGGGCCTGGAAGGCGGTCAGGCCGACCACCGGGTCAATCGCCTCAAAGAAGAGCTTCTCCGGGGTCTTGGCCGCGACTTCCTCGATATCCATACCGCCTTCGGCCGAGGCCATCAGGGTGACCATATCGGTCGCCCGGTCCACCAGAAAGGAGACGTAGAACTCGTCGGCGATGTCGCAGCCGTTCTCGATCAGCACGCGTTTGACGAATCGGCCTTCAGGCCCGGTCTGGTGGGTCACCAGGGTCATGCCGAACATGGCGCGGGCAAACTTTTTGGCTTCGTCGGCATTCTTGGCGATCTTGACGCCGCCGCCCTTGCCGCGGCCGCCGGCATGGATCTGCGCCTTGACTGCATAGGGCCCGTCGCCGAGACGCCGTGCCCAGTCGCGGGCCGAGTTGCTGTTGTAGACCACGTGCCCTTCTGGAACCGGAACACCGAAGTGGCGCAGGATCGCCTTGGCCTGGTACTCGTGGATATTCATGGGTGCTTACCCTCCGCAAGGAATAGGTTTGTGGGCCAATCTACTTTGATTAACCCGGGTCTGGAGTAGACAAAAATCTGGTTGACGCGGCAAAATATGCAAAAACTGGTTGGAATGTGTTTTCTGGTCAGACCTTTGACCATTATTTATGGAGAAAGGTAGCCCTATTTTCTTTTTTTGTCTAAATAAAAATTATTTTATTGTAAATAAAACAGTGGTTTACGTTTCGAACTATGATTCCAGGGTGGTGTCTACGACTTTTTCGCACTCTCGGGCATGCCTTTTTGCCAAACTACATTGTTTTCAGTAACGACTCAGAACATAAGCGAGTGCATGTGGTCTGCAGCCATTGCCTGCGTCCAAGGTTGTCACTTATCTTCCCGCAAGCAACAGCTGCAGTCCACATGCTGTGCCGTTGAGTAAGTGAGATGAATCGTTACGTTTTGGATCCAATCTTGAAGTTCTCGCAAAAATCATGGGATTGCCAAACCATCAGTGTTCGTGATCGTGATGTTTGTCACCATGAGGCATGACCAACGGTTTTTGTGCTGGCATGGTTCGAGTGCCGGGAGAACAGATCGGGCAGCCTTGCATGGCGAATGGTTTTTCGAGTCGGCAGGTTTTGAGAAGTTCCTCATCGGCAAAGATTTCAAGTGTCGGACCATCGGCCATCACCCGTCCTTCCTGCAGAACAATCGTGCGTTCGCATAAATCCAGGACCATGTCAAGGTCGTGGCTGGTTACGATGCGTGTATGATGGAATGCTCGCAGCAGTGCAATGAGTTGCCGTCGTGCATGCGGGTCGAGTCCGTTGGTTGGTTCGTCCAGGACCAGGATCTCCGGTCGCATCGAAAGCACGGTAGCGATCGCTACGCGTTTTTTTTCGCCACCCGAAAGGTGGTAGGGCGGTTTTTCGCGCAGATCGGCGGCTTCCACCCTTTGCAGAGCGTCCATCACCCTCGACTCTACCTCTTTTGCGGCCAGGCCCATATTCAGAGGCCCGAATGCGACATCGTCGAACACCGTCGGCATGAACAACTGATCGTCCGGATCCTGAAAGACCATGCCCACGGTGCGCCTGATCTGGGCGAGGTTCTCTTCGGCCAGCTTTGTATCGCCGATCACGATCTCTCCGGAGGTCGCCGGAAGATAGCCGTTGAGATGAAGCAGCAGGGTTGATTTACCTGCACCGTTGGCGCCGATAATTGCGACTGATTCGCCATGGCGAATGAGGAAAGAAACGTCGTGCAGGGCGATGGTTCCATCGGGGTAAATGTGCTGCAGATTTTTCACCTCGACTTTATGATGACTCATGGTGCGGTTCCTGTAAAAAGGCTGCCGAGCAGTTGCGGAGCGTTGTAAACACGGAGAAGCATGAACAGCGTCATCCAGCCTCCCATGAAGACGATCTCTTCGCTGCCGAATCGGCTTTGCGAACGTGTCGTGCGAAATTCACCGCAAAAGCCACGGGCCAGCATTGCCATGTGAATCCGCTCGGCCCGGTCCCAGGTGCGCAGCAACAGATGACCGACCATCGAGCCGAACTGACGTATGCCGAAGCCCCGCTTGCCGAAGGTGCGGAGCTGGCGTGCGCGCGCGGTGCGTACACCTTCATCGGTCAGAACGAAAATGTAACGATAGAGAAACAGCAATTGCACAGCGAAGACCTTCGGCATGCCCATTTTTTCAAGTGCCTCGCAGATTGCTGGAAAACCGGTGACTGCTACGAGGATGATAGCGACGCTGGCGGTAAGGATCGCCCGAATCAGGATCGATGCGCAGGAGACCCAGCCGCCCCAGATATCGAGGGGGCCGAGCTGCATGATGACCTGACGGTCAAATACCGGATTGAAAATGCCGATGATCAGGGCAAACGGGATCACGATCAGGATCTTGCGCAGAATGTAGCCACCGGGCAGGTCGCCGACGGCCATTAAAACCGCCGGGTAAATCAGGAAGGGCAGCATTGCCGAGATCTCGTAACGGCCGAAGGAAACCACGCAGAGGATGAAGCCGATGGTTGTCAGCACCTTGGCCCGTGGGTCGAGACGGTGCACGGGCGTCTGCCGCATGGCCAGCAGGTCGAGCTGTTTGAAATCGAGGAATGAGCCGTCTATTGCCGGCATTGTATATCC
>JAVVDT010000218.1:0-3974 GCA_032250875.1 Desulfuromonadales bacterium
GCTGGAACTGAATCAGAGCTGGCCGCTGCGGGGCGGGGAAAGCTGGCAAAGGCTGCAGCTCATGATCCGTGATTCATTACAGAAACTCTGGGATGCTGTCAGCCTATCCGCCACCCGGGCTCTTAATGAGCAATGCGCGTTCAGACTCAAACTCCATGGATCTGCCGGAAACCGGATCGACGAAACGCACCCTCCGGGCAATCAGCTGCAGCGGGTTGGCAAAATCATCTGCTTGTCTGGGAAGCAGTTCCGGGTAATACCTGTCGTTCAATATACTGAAACCCAGTCCGCTCATGTGAACCCGCAACTGATGCTTCTTGCCGGTTAACGGGTACAGCAGGAAATGTGCCCGGTTGTCCCTGCAGGCCACCAGCTTGATCCTCGACCGGGCGTTCACTTCCCCCGGAATCACCTTTGTGCGAAACCATGGCAGCCCCCTGACCAGGCGGTTCTCTACCGTCATTTCGGTTGTCTCCGGTTGATGTGTGACTGCGGCAAGGGCTTCGTAGGTTTTCTCGATTCCGCCGCATGAAAAAAGTCCGCCATAGAGCCCCCGGGTCTGTTTGTTTACGGAAAAAAGCACAAGTCCCGAGGTCTCGCGGTCGATCCGGTGCAGGGGAACCAGGTTGCCGTTGCCGGTTTCTCTTCTCAGGCGATTGAGCAGACATTCGTCGATATAGGGGCCTGATGGCGTGACGGGGAGAAATGGCGGTTTGCAGGCGACGAGCAGCTCGTCGTTGTGAAAGAGAATCTTTTCCTGCAAGGGGATCAAGGGTTCGTCTGCAATCTCCCTGAAGTAAAATATTCTCTTCTGGGGGATGTAGAGCGTCTCAGTGTCAATCGGCGCTCCCGCATCATCGAGAACCTTGCCCTCCAGAATGCGCTTTTCCCACAAGGATCTCCCGACTACGGGAAACCTCCGCACCAGAAAATCCAGTATGGACGGGTAGGGCTTCTCGACGCAGGGCAGGCTGACGCGTGAAGGGTATCTGGATATCCCCATATTGAGTAAAAATCCTATCTGTTGTTTCAATGTTTATAAGAGCCAGGAGGCTGTCGGACTCTCCATGAACCGGCTGCAAATTCGGTTGTTCTGCTCAAAGCTCAGCTCCATTTTTGCTCTATAACCATGGCCATGGAACCGCAAATGAGCTAAAATCAGTTCTCAAACAGCCAATTTTTCGCTTAGGTCCGTATCGTTCGACAGACCCATAGAAGCTCAATAGTCCTTTGTGAAATGAAAACACGTATCAAGAGGATTTAAAATGTATAGAATTATTACACACCCCGGCAGCGCGCATAAGGACGATTTCCTGTCTGTAAGCGTTCTGCTTGCCATCCTCGGCCACGCCGAAGTCTTTCGGCGCGAGCCGACTCCCGAAGATCTGGCGGATCTGAACACCTATGTGGTGGATGTGGGGATGGATTATTCTCCTGAGAGGCATAATTTTGATCACCATCAGGACCGCTCCCTGCCTTGTGCTTTCCACCTGCTCATGAAGCATCTTGGTCATCACGATGCCGCCATTCTGATGTATAAGTGGTACCCGCACATGAGCATGATGGATGTCAGAGGACCCTACCAGACAGCGGAGCATCTGGGCATCGATTCAAGTGTTCTCTTCGCCAGCTCTTCTCCGATTGATGGCTATATCCTGTCAACGTTTTCCAGAATTGACAGCCTGAGCAGCCGGGATGATCTTTATCTGCTCATGAAGGCCCTCGGCGAGGACATGATTGCCATGATCGGCCGCAAGATGCAGCGACTCGAGCGACTGAAAACGGAAGCAAAAGTCGTTGCAGTCAAACACCTCAAAGCCATCATCAGCGACATCGATATTACTCCCAAATTGTCGATGGAGTTATATCTGCGCTTCCTGAATGACGAACGCATCGTGATGAGTATTCTCCCCTCTAATCGCGGCGCGGGGTGGGAGCTTCTGCGACTTGGAGATCATAGTGCCGTGGACTTTCGGGCCATCGCGGCGAGTCCGGATATCCATTTTGTCCATGCCAATGGTTTTTTGGCAAAAACGCAAATCCGCATGCCGGTGCAGGAGGTTGTCCAGTTGGCATCTCAGGCTGTCTCGGACGCGAGTGCTGGCAGTAGCGTCTGATCGGGGTAGACGATTGGAACGTTTGCAGCTCTTTTTTTCCGACAAAAGTAATAAAGAGCACGAAATGTCTTTTTAGCCTATGATTAAAGGTTCTATAATCCCAAAAAGTATTTTTTGCCACCAAGGCACCAAGCGGCGCATTTTACAGTGTAAAGACCGATATTTTCTGTCTCGAAATATTACGGTTTGAAGAAAATTCAAAAAAGTACTTCGTGTTTTGGTGCCTTGGTGACTAACCTTTGTTTTCGTTATAAGTCCGATGATTAAAGAGGAACTCTCTATTGGTTTTTACTGAGGAGGAACTGGTTTATGCCCCAGACAAATGCAAACGAATATTTCCGACTTTTTTTTGAAACAGCTCAGGCCATTCTTTCCGCCCGCAATCTGCAGGAAACCCTCGATTCTCTGGTCCAGCGCACCGTTGCCGCGCTGAGGATCAAGGCGGGCGGTCTGCGCTTGATCGATGAGCAGAGTAACAGTCTCAAACAGGTTGCATCGTTCGGCTTGAGTGAGACTTACCTGAATAAAGGCGCACTGAACGCCGATCAGAGCATCCCCGAGGTGTTGGCTGGAAAGCCCGTTTGCATCAAGGATGCTTACAATGACCCACGCATTCAATATCCCGAAGCCATGCGCGCCGAGGGAATCAACACCATCCTCTCGGTGCCGGTAATTGCCGGGGAAAAGGTGATTGGTGTCCTGCGCCTCTATAGCGCCGAGCCACAAGACTACAGTGCCGAAGATCTTGAGTTTGTCTCGGCTCTGGCTGAAATGGGCGGACTCGCGATTGTCAACGCCCGCCTCTATCAAGCTAATGGCGATAAACTGGCAGCGTTGTTTGAAGAGATCGGCGTCGATCTGTCAACCACAGCCGAGTTCAGCGGGCAGCACCTTGAATCCTCTGCAGTCCAGTCGGTTGATCCGATCAGGAGTCTTGAATATTTCCGGGCCCTGCATGAGATTACCCGTGCGATTCTCTCCACTCTCGATTCCAAACAAGTGGTTCAATTGATTGTCGACAAGGTGATCAGCATCATGCAGGTTAAGGCCAGCGCCCTGCGTCTGCGTAATGAAACCACTCATGAACTTGAATTGATCGCCACCAGCGGGCTGAGCGAAAAATTCCTGGCTAAAGGGCAGCCGCATACCGATCAGAGCATCAGCGAGACTTTGGCAGGGAAGCCGGTCCTGATCACCGATACGGCTAACGATCCGCGACTCGAATATCCGGCGGAAACCGTCGCGGAAGGAATTGCATCGATTCTTTCCATGCCGATTGTCGCCCGTCAGCGGGTCATCGGCGTACTGCGTCTCTACAGCGCCGAAAAACGCCAGTACAGTCCGGAGGAAGTCGCCTTCCTCTCTGCTCTGGCCGAAATCGCTGGCGTTGCCATCACGAACGCCCGAATCTTTGAGAAAACCCGCAACGATCTTTCCTTTTGGACGACGACCCTTGGCTATATGCAGGATTAATGCAGAGTTACTCAACCGTGCAGCCGCTCTGCCCTGATGGAGGACTGGAAGTCCGGAGCGGAGTGCTTTGCCGCTGATGATTGAAAACGGCGACAATATTACTGCAGAGGTCGCCGTTTCAACTCTGTCTTGCTAACTCCCGGAGAGGCTTCTGACGATGTCTGCTTCGCCTTGTCGGCCGAGAGCACGCATTGCTTCAATGGCGCTGTCCGCACATTCCCTGGGTTCTCCGGTAAGATAAGCGAAAATAAAGGAAGCGAGTTCGGCTTGAGCCGTCGCGTGAATCTCTGCTGCGGTTTGCACTTTTCCCGCTTCAAGCCACAAGGTTTCGGCACGACCCTGATGAAACGCTATGGCTTTGCTGGTGAGGTCAAGCCGCTTGGC
>JAVVDT010000219.1:0-3972 GCA_032250875.1 Desulfuromonadales bacterium
CCTGCGTCGCCGCGCCTTGCCAGGAACCAAAATCCCTTGCAATGAGTGCGGCGAACTAACCGCACAGGACACTAGCGGAGAGAGGGCAGCAATTCTGTAGTGATTCAATCTTATCTTGCGGGGTGCAAGCGGCGTCCGAGCAAGACGCTTAAGCGTTGCACTACGTCTTAGGAGTGAAGATTTCAAGGTTTTTCCAATGATTAGTGTTATATTAACACCTATGAAAAGCTTGCCACACGGTGTGACCTATCTTGATGACCAGGCAAAGCATTCTTTAAACTGATTCCGGGTGATATGGCCTGGCCATTTCTTCAGGGACCATTCAAGTCCAAAGGTTCGTTATGAGTATCGACAATGACCAGAACCGTGTGATTCCAACTGCTGAACTACGTAGCAAGGCGGACAAACGCTCACGCAAGAGCGAGGCGGAATTGCCGTCGTCAACCGAGTTGGATATGCAGCGACTTCTTCACACACTACAGGTCCACAAGATCGAACTGGAAATGCAGAATGCATCTCTGAAGCAGGCTGCGGATGAGGTTGAGACCACCCGCAACAAGTATGCAGAGCTTTATGACTTTGCCCCCGTCGGTTATCTCACCCTGGATAATCGTGGGGTAATATGCGAGGCCAACCTGGCTTGTTCGCAACTTCTGGGAGTCGCACGGAAGTTGCTGATTAATAAACCTTTTACCATGTTAATTGCCGATGCAGAGGGGCAGCCGATCTTTTCGGAGCATCTCGAACGGGTTGTGCGGTCACATGGGATACACAAATGTGAAATCAAGCTTTCCCAAAACAACGGCGAAGTGATTTACGTTCAGTTTCAGAGCTCCGCGCTGGACACAAACGAGAATAAGAGCAGCATTCTTTCCTCAATTGTTGATATCACGGTTGCCAAACAGCTGGAGTTTGACATTCAGGATGCTCGCGAATATGCCGAGAGCATAGTAGAAACCATTCGTGAGCCATTGGTGGTGCTGGATTCCACGCTGCAGATACTCACCGCTAACCATTGTTTTTACAGTACGTTCAAAGTCACCCCGAAGGAAACAGTCGGCCGTTTCATCTACGACATTGGCAACCGGCAATGGGATATCCCTCAATTGCGAGTTCTCATTGAGGAAACCCTTACCCAAAACACCGCAATTACTGATTATGAAGTTGAGCATGATTTCCCCGGCGTTGGTCACAAGACGATCCTGTTCACCGCCCGTCAGATTTTCCGCAAAGATGTTGGCTCACACATTATCCTCCTGGCCATGGAGGACATTACCGACCGCAAGCAGTTGCTCGATGAGCTGCAAAAAGCCCATGACAAGCTGGAGTCCGCCGTAAAAAAACGGACGAAAGAGCTGACCAGGGCGAATCTGCAGCTCACCGAGGAAATAGCCGAACGCAAGAAGGCCGAATTGTCACTCCAGGGTACGTATGCGGAAATAAAGCTGTTGAAAGACCGTCTCCAGGCGGAAAACATCTACCTGCAACAGGAGGTTGCCCTGCAGTACAACTTCGGCGAAATCATTGGCCGAAGCGATCCCCTCGTGACGATCTTCTCCCAGGTCAAACAGGTCGCGCCCATGAATGCGACCGTTTTGCTGCTCGGCGAGACCGGCACCGGCAAGGGTGTGGTGGCCGGGGCCATCCACCGCAGCAGTACCCGCAAGGGGCGGCCGCTGATAACGGTCAACTGTGCAACCTTGCCGGCCGCACTTGTGGAGAGCGAGCTCTTCGGGCGTGAAAAGGGCGCGTTCACCGGCTCCGATAGCCGACAGATCGGCCGTTTCGAGCTGGCTGACGGCGGCACCATCTTTCTTGACGAAATTGGCGAGTTGCCACTGGAACTGCAAAGCAAGCTTCTCCGGGTCATTCAGGACGGTGAGTTCGAGCGACTGGGCAGCTCTCGTACCATCAAGACGGATGTGCGGATTATTGCCGCCACCAACCGGAATCTGAAAGAAGAGATCCGCGCCGGCAAGTTCCGCGAAGACCTGTATTATCGGCTCAATGTTTTTCCAATCACCATGCCGCCGCTGAGACAGCGCAGGGAAGACATCCCTTTGCTCGTCAATCATTTCGTTTCTAAATTCAATAACAAAATCGGCAAGCGAATCGAGACCGTATCGACCAACACTCTGAACCTCCTTCAGGATTACTACTGGCCAGGCAATGTGCGCGAACTGGAAAGTGTCATCGAGCGGGCGGTCATCATCAGCCCCGGGAGCTCGCTCCAGGTGCTTGATCGCTTCGAGGCGTTCCAGAACACAGTGGAGACGGCAGGAGAGATGTCAGGAGTAACGGCAGGGGAATCAGTCAAAGCCCTCGCCGATCTGGAGCGGGACCATATTCTCCAGGTGCTCCTGAAAACCGCTTGGCGCATCGAAGGGAAAAATGGCGCTGCAGTCCTGCTTGGTATCAATCCCAGTACGCTGCGTGCCCGGATGAGAAAGTTCGGCATCGTCAGGCAATAAAAATTTTGCAAGTCGTGCAAGAATTAACCGTAAGGAGAATCCGTCACGGGTAACGTTAATGTTATATGTGACGGATTCACTTTATGGCTTTTGTGCTCACCAGCATCCATCCGCACTTACACCCTCCCAAATTATCAGTCAGTTATCACTGCAATGCCCACAAATATCCTCTGGTACGACAGTTGCACTTAATCATGACCGGGTAAGCGCACGCGTTGTCTGGTTTCGGGCAAACATCAGGAAAGAATCTCGAAATCCATATGTCTCGGACTCAGGCGCGTTCGTAGAGTACTTGGGCCACACAGGCAGACACATGAAGCATAGCGTCTCGGAAGAGTTACGATGTGGAGGCTAGACAATTGAAAATCCTGGGCCAGAGAAAACGCTCTCCCACCAAGAATGGGGCCGCTCTGCAGAGCAATTTCTCTGAGATGGTTGGAGGCAGCGCGTCCTTCGCGTTTATCCTCTCCCAGGTTAAGCAGGTTGCCCCGCTGAATACGACCATTCTGCTTCTTGGCGAGGCCGGTACCGGTAAGAGCGTGGTCGCCAGCGCCATCTACCGTCGCAGTGCCCGCAAAGAGATGCCAATGGTTACGATCAACTGCGCCGCCCTGCCGGCAGGCCGGATTGAACGCGAGCTTTTCGGCCAGGGAGAAGGGGCAATCACCAAGGGCAACTATCAGCAGACCGGGCGTTTCGAACTGGCTGACGGAGGCACCCTCTTTCTTGATGAAATCGACACGGTGTCGCTGGAACTGCAATGCAAGCTGCTAAGAGTCATCCAGGACGGTGAATTCGAGCAGCCGGGCAGCCCCTGTATCATCAAGGTCGATGTCCGGGTTATTGCGTCCAGCAACCGCAATCTGGAAGAAGAGATTCGCGCGGGCAGATTCCGCGAAGACCTGTACTACCGGCTCAACGTGTTCCCCATCAGCATCCCGCCGTTGCGCGAGCACAAAGAAGACATCCCGCTGCTCGTGAATTATTTTATCGCCAAATTCAACCAGAGAACCGGCAAGAAGATCGTGACTGTTGCCAATGAAACCCTTAATACTCTGCAGGGCTACCACTGGCCCGGCAACGTGCGGGAGCTGGAAAGCGTCATCGAACGAGCCGTTATCACCAGTCAAGGGGACAAACTCCAGATCGAGGAGCGCTTCGAGACCCGCTACGGTGGCGTGGTGCAAAATTCCGGGGAGGTTAAAACCCTCGCCGAGCTGGAATGTGAGCATATCCTCCAGGTCCTCGTGAAAACTTCCTGGCGCATCGAAGGGGACAAGGGGGCAGCGATTCTTCTGGGCCTTAACCCCAGCACCCTGCGAGCACGCATCCGCAAATTAGGCATTCGACGCCCGTAAAAGGCGCCAATGGCCAAACTGACCACGGCAGCCTGCCCGTCATATGTGGCGGTAGCGTCAAATATAGCAGATACCGCTGGCGGGCAGTTCTTGCCAACCACACTCTTCTTTATTATTTCCTGCGTAGAATCAAGCCCTTTGGT
>JAVVDT010000021.1:0-20600 GCA_032250875.1 Desulfuromonadales bacterium
GTGCCATGGCCGCGGCCAGTCCGATCATTGCCGTGGTGCGGGCGTCGAGCTGCTCCGCATCGCGAACGGCATCGTAGAAGTTGCAGTAAGACTTGTGTTGTTCAGGTGGCAGCATCAGTTGGCGAACTTCCTGTTTGCATTTAAAAGAGGTTTATTTGTCCTGCAGGTTGTGTAACAAATTGCCAGACAATTTTCAACAATATTAAAAATTACTATCGTCGCGCGGTTTTGTATCTCATCTTCTTCGGGGTTATGGGGACGAAGAGCTCCAGCCCCGCAGTCAATCTGATCTGCAGGGCTGGTCCAGACGAAAACAGCGCTTGTGCCACCCGCAGTTTCCGGATAGACACTAACTCAATTTAAAACCAATGATCGCCTCCGGTGCAACCACGCGGAAGGTAAAAGACTCTGTCACGAACAGGCTGATCTCGCTCGAGGTGTGACTGTGATAGCCGACGGCAAAATCCTGGCCGACAGTGAGCTCGAGATCGCCGCCACGGCTTGCAACAAGCAAGGCGTCCTGCACAAACTCCGACAAGATGACCTTGCCTTCGATCTGGGTTTCAACAATGGAGCGTAATGTGCCTCCGGGTGTGGAACGCGCCAGAAACTTCCAAAGCGGAGCGGAAACCACGAGGTTTGCGGGACCTTCGACGCCATCTTTCATCATTTTCGTCTGGCCTTCGGAAACCGCATCCACGATGGAATCCATATCCAGCGACAGGGCAAGCTCATCCCCCTTGACTGTCTTCTGCAAGCCAGCGATGCTGCCCGGATCGAAACCGCCGAAAATGGCCTTCTCTTCAAACATGGCGATCTCGCGGCAGGCTTCAACCAGAGAATCCAGCTGAATATCCTTGGCGCCGCGCTCGATATTGTCCAATTCCCAGGTTTGCAGGTTGAAATTGACGCGAGCTTCCACCAGCGGCAGAATCTGGTGGATGCCATAGCCCACTTTTCCGCTTTTCTGAGCTTTCGGAATGGACAGCCGCCCGAGGGTCACGCAGGAATGGCCGATACCATGGGGGCCGTCAACATCGATGAATTTCCGACCTGAGACGTTGGCGATCAGGGTCTCTTTTGCCATCGTGTCGATTTCGCGCCAACCCTGCGGGCTGATGGGAGCAAGTTCTCTACGTAGTAAGTCCATACTAAATCTCCTTATATCTGATTTATTTCTTGAGACTGCCGATGCCCAAGCCCAAACCCCCGGATGGCTGCGACGCCTGGCTTGCCTCGTCCTCAGTACCGGGTCCCGCACCGAGGAATTCGTCTTCGACCTCCCGGGCTCCTTCATCATAAAATCCCATTTCATTGGGGTCAAGTTCATGCAGAAGGCGCAAAAATTCGCCTGCATGCACCTTCTCTTCATCAGCGATATCCTGCAAAACATTCTGGGCCAGCTGGTTGTCTGTCGACTCAGCAAGCTGTTGGTACAACTGAATGGCTTCGTACTCCGCTGCAATCATTAAGCGGATAGCGCGCACCAGCTCTTCATGAGTCAGCAAGCGGTCGTTTTTGAGCACACTGAAAGGGTGGGCAAACTCAGGCATATCTTTCCTCCTTGATTAAGTAAAAGCCATGGGGTGATTGGCAGTTTTGTCGACGACATGTCAGACAGCTTGTTTATGAGTATAACGGAAGATTTTTCCAATGCCAGTGCAGCGCCTGATTGCCAGCGTGAAACGATTTTCGGGGGAAACAGACTGAGGTGTGAGGAGTGAGTTCAAACAAATTAAACAGTTCCTTCGCTTGTCAACTAATAATACGTTGCTACCCTTTAATCCAAAGATAATTATTCAGCACATAAACGAGTGCATGTGAACTGCAGCCATTGCCTGCGTCCAACATTGTCACTTAACTTCCCGCAAGCAACAGCTGCAGCCCACATGCTGTGCCGTTGAGTAAGGGAACTGAATAGTTACATCCAAAGAATTTAAAAACGCGATGCCGATTCGGATAAGGGAGCATTCTATGAAAGATCCTGTCTGTGGTATGGATGTCACGGAGCAAAAATCTGCGGGAAAAGCCCGGTACGCAGGAGAAACCTATTTTTTCTGCTCGGAAAAATGCCGTACAAAGTTCGAGGACGATCCGGAAAAGTATCTGCAGAAAAAAGCAACAGAAGAAGAGACCTCCACCAACGACGATCAGCGTATTTACACTTGTCCGATGCACCCCGAGGTCGAGCAGAAGGGGCCGGGTGATTGTCCCAAGTGCGGTATGGATCTCGAGCCGAAAGAAACAAGTGGCGATCAAGAGGATAGCCCTGAACTCAAGTCTATGACCCGGCGTTTCTGGGTGTGCCTGGTGCTGACCCTGCCGGTTTTCGTCATCGCCATGTCCGAGATGTTCCCTGGCGTCGCGTTGCACGGTCTTCTGTCGAAAAAGGCCCAAATCTGGGCTCAGCTGATTCTGGCCACGCCGGTGGTACTCTGGGGAGGCAAGCCCTTTTTTGTGCGCGGCTGGAAATCAATCGTCAACCGTAGCCTCAACATGTTCACACTGATTGCCATCGGCACCGGCGTCGCCTATCTGTACAGCCTGACGGCGGCCTTCTTTCCCGTCATCTTCCCCGCCTCCTTTCGCGGCCTCGACGGCAACGTGGCGGTCTACTTCGAGGCTGCGGCGGTCATCATCACCCTGGTGCTCCTTGGTCAGATGCTCGAACAGCGCGCCCGGCAGCGCACCAGCGGCGCGATCAAGGCGCTGCTTGGTTTGGCTCCGAAAACCGCGCGCATCGTACGCGACGACGGCAGCGAAGAGGACATTCCACTCGACGAGGTGGAAAAGGGCGACCGCCTGCGGGTTCGCCCCGGCGAGAAAGTGCCGGTGGATGGAACCATCGACGAAGGCTCGAGCAGCCTCGACGAAGCGATGGTGACCGGCGAACCTCTGCCGGTGGAGAAAGGCGAGGGCGATGAGGTCACTGGCGGCACTCTGAACAAGAGTGGCACCTTCATCATGCAGGCCGAGCGGGTCGGGCGCGACACCATGCTGGCGCAGATCGTCCAGATGGTGCGTGATGCTCAGCGCAGCCGGGCACCGATTCAGGGACTGGCCGACAAAGTGGCTGGCTGGTTCGTGCCGGCGGTGGTTGCGGTGAGCATCCTTACTTTTATCATCTGGGCGTTGATCGGTCCCGAGCCGCAGATGGCCCACGCTCTGGTCAACGCAGTGGCGGTGCTGATCATCGCCTGTCCCTGCGCCCTGGGGCTGGCCACTCCCATGTCGATTATGGTTGGCACCGGCAAGGGGGCGACCTCGGGCGTGCTGATCAAGAACGCCGAAGCTCTCGAGACGATGGAAAAGATAGACACCCTGGTGGTTGACAAGACCGGCACGCTGACCGAAGGCAAACCGAAGCTGACGACCGTCAAAGCGCAAGGGGATTTTTCCGAGGATGATCTGCTGCGTCTCGCCGCCAGCCTCGAGCAGGGGAGCGAGCATCCTCTGGCCGAGTCGATCGTCGCCGCGGCCAATGAAAAAGACTTGAAACTGTCATCCACCGAAGAGTTCGATGCCGAAACCGGCAAGGGCGTGGTCGGCAAGACCGACGGCCGCAAGGTGGCGGTGGGCAATCTCAAGCTGCTCGAACAACTATCCATTGATGCGGGCGAGCTGGTCGAGCAGGCCGAAGAACTGCGCAAGGATGGCGCCACTGCCATGTTCGTCGCCATCGACGGCAAACCGGCGGGCATTCTCGGTGTCTCCGACCCAATTAAGGAATCAACTCCCGAGGCGATCAAGACGCTGCACGAGATGGGGCTGCGGGTGGTGATGCTCACCGGCGACAATGAAACCACCGCCCGCGCGGTTGCCGACAAGCTGGGCATCGACGAAGTCGAGGCCGAGGTTTCCCCCGACCGCAAGAACGAAATCGTCAAACAACTGCGCGATGAGGGGCGCACCGTGGCCATGGCCGGCGACGGCATCAACGACGCCCCGGCGCTGGCCCAGGCCCATGTCGGCATTGCCATGGGCTCCGGCACTGAAGTGGCGATGGAGAGCGCCGGCATCACCCTGGTCAAAGGCGATCTCACCGGCATCGTCAAGGCGGTCAGGCTCAGCCGCGCCACCATGCGCAATATTCGACAGAACCTGTTCTTTGCTTTCATATATAACAGTCTCGGCGTGCCGATAGCGGCAGGCGTCCTCTATCCGTTTTTCGGCCTGCTGCTCAGCCCCATGATCGCCGCCGCCGCCATGAGCATGAGCTCGGTCTCGGTCGTCGGCAACGCTCTGCGCCTGAAACATCTGGACCTTTGATCTGTGGCGAGGAGCAGATCAAGGTATGCCGACCGTTTCCTGTACGCCGCCGAATTTCTCCGTCACCTGTCGTTGCAACAGGCATGGGTTGAGGAACCGATGCATACAGCGGATTGAAAAAAGCGATTTACACTTTTTGCATGAGGCAGCGCAAGGTCCAAATGCGAATTTTGCTCCCAAAAATAATAGCAAACAGCCCATTTCACTTTGGCCGCCAACTGCTAGAATTTGTATCAGTCAAGCGTGCCCCTCTGGACCTCCGGGATGAAACAACCGGATTCAGGGCATTATTAAACGGAGCTATAGCCCAAACAAAGTCAGTCAAATAATTAACGCGGAGACAAAGAGACGCAGAAAAGAATGATTAAGGTGTCCGTCATGTTGTCCTCGGAATGCATGTTTACTCTGCGCCTTCCGCGTCTCCGCGTTAAACCTTTTTCTGGGTTATGGAACCGTTATTAAAAATCAAGAGGAGACCGTTTTATGGAAGCAATCCTTGGGATCATCATTTTAATCGCCGATGTGTGGGCTATTGTGCAAACGGTTCAGAGTTCTGTGACAGCGGGGAACAAGATCTTGTGGGTCTTGATCATCTTCCTGTTGCCGGTGCTCGGCTTGATCCTCTGGTTTTTCCTCGGGCCCAAGCCGCTTAAAGCTTGATGTCTCTGTGCAAGACATGAAAACAGCGGTCGGCAGAAAGCGAGTTAACAAGAGCTGTGTGTCAACAGAAAAGGAGCCGATTATGAAATCATCACTGCCAATCTACATCCTTATAATGGTCATCAGCATGGTCTTTTCACTCACTGCCTGTAAAGATAAAGGGCCTGCCGAGAAAGCCGGTGAGAAGATTGATCAGGCAGTAGAAGAAACGAAAGAGGATCTGGAGCAAACCAAAGAGAAAATTGAAGACAAAATGAAACAGTAAGGGCCTGCCGAAAAAGCCGGCGAGCAGACCAAGGAAAAGGCCCGCCAGGCAAAAAAGACTATTGAGGAAGCGGTTAAATATTAACCTGCAAAGAAGAATATTTAATCCACTCGGTGGATGGAAAGGTAGCAGATCATGACACGAATCATCATTATATTGGTAGTCAGTCTCCCCCTGGTCTTCAGCTGCGGATGCAGCCGGCAAGCCGTTGGTGGCGCCGCACTCGGTGTCGGTGCGGCTGGAGCCGTCTACGAGTATTCTAACAAGAAAGCGCTGGATGATCTGAGAAGTGATTACGAGTCAGGGAAAATCTCCGCGGATGAGTATCAGCGAAGAAAACAGGAGATCGAGAAGAAGTCGTTACTTTATTGATGTCGATAGCCCTTGCCGGGAATGCGGCCGGCGGACGTGCTCATGGATAGTCCGACTGACTGCTAGTGTCCTGTGCGGTTAGTTCGCCGCACTCATTGCAAGGGATTTTGGTTCCTGGCAAGGCGCGGCGACGCAGGCCTAGCAATGCTTAAGCCGAGGAGACGTAACGCAGCCAGGGGCCAAAAGCGCTGCAATGAGAAGGAATGAACTAACCGCACGGGGCACTAGCACTATATTACAGTTGAGTAGCAACTGTCAGTATGCAACCGATGATTTCTGCTTTCTCATATAAAAGGGAAAAATGTTGACGGTTCCCGGGAGCTCCGGTATATTTTTCAATCTTTAATTCAACCTTGTCCGAAGGAGATAACAGCCATGCATCTCGTTGACCAGATCAAAGCCAAGGCACGCAAAAACACTCAGACGGTCGTCCTTCCCGAGGGTTATGATGATCGCATGATTCAGGCGGCAGAGTTGATCACCAGGGACGGTCTGGCGAACGTTGTCCTGCTTGGAGATGCTGCTGTCCTTGAATCCAGGGCCGCTGAACTCGGGGTCTCTTTGACAGGGGTCGATCTCGTTGACCCGAAAAGTGCGTCACAACTTGACGATTATGTTGCTGAGCTGGTGAAACTTCGTGAAAAGAAAGGGCTGACGGCTGAACAGGCCCAGGAAATTCTCACGGGCGATGATAACCTGTTTTTCGGCGCCATGATGGTGCGCAAAGGAGATGCCGGTGGCATGGTTGCCGGCGCGTTCAACACCACAGGTGATGTGCTGCGCGCCGCTTTCCAGGTTGTCGGTACCGCACCGGGCATGAAAACCGTCTCATCGGTGTTCCTGATGGTCACCAGCAATCCCGATTTTGGCGAAAACGGCGTCCTCTGCTTTGCCGATTGTGCCGTGAACCCGAATCCAAATGCCCAGGCCCTGGCTGAGATTGCCATCTCGACGGCAGGCAGCTGCAAGAGCTTTCTGGGTGTTGACGCCCGCGTGGCCATGCTCTCCTTCTCAACCAAGGGCAGTGCAAGTCATGAAGATTGCGACAAAGTCCTTGAGGCTCTCGCAATTGTCAGAAAGCTCGATCCCAACCTGCAGATCGACGGTGAATTGCAGGCTGACGCCGCATTACTGCCCAAGATTGGAGAAAAGAAAGCTCCCGGCTCCGCGGTTGCAGGCAGAGCCAACACCCTGATTTTCCCTGACCTTGATGCCGGTAATATCGGCTACAAACTGGTGGAACGGGTTGCCGGAGCTGAAGCAGTCGGCCCGATCATACAGGGACTCGCCAAGCCGGTGAATGACCTTTCCCGTGGCTGTTCGGTTGATGACATTGTTTCTGTCGCGGCGATTACAGCTGTTCAGGCACAAGGGTAATTGCACGTTGGTCCGTTATCGTCACCTGTTGTTCACACGTTTATCAAGGGTTGAAAGCTTGCTATCAACCCTTGATTTATGTCATTTTGTCTCCAGGTTGTCCGAGATGCAATTCCGGGGGATTGAATGCTCATTTATGAGAGTGAAGGCTTTTTAGAAGTAGAATCAAAACATATCAAGCAACTTTGCCGCTCGACAGTTTCGATCCCATTCGGTGATATAGAGCGCGAGGTTTATGCGGTACACGCGTCTCTTTGTGATCATATCGACAAATCCGGGCAGCATTGCCGGGTTGCCTTTTATACAAAGTCTTTAAAGAGGTCCCTGGTTTTTACTGTCAAAGGACCTGAGAAACAATCTCCCTGGCAACATGGCCAAGAGATCCTTGCTCAACTTGGCTTTCAGCTTGAAGATGTCGATCTGAAACTCAGTCCGGCAATGCTGGAAGTCGTCCTGCGCAATGTCCCCGGCCTTCTCTCTCCTGACGAAGCCCATAAAGAGCGTAACAATAAAAAGCAGCTTCTTGCCGAGCTCCAGGAGTCTTGCGATACAGCTCCAGGCAGCACTCAGGGACAAAAAGCGGCTCTCAAGCTGAGTGCTGAAATGCGTCTGAGGGGGTATGCCGAAGAGTTGCGCTTGCTTTTGGAGAGATCGTTGGCAAATGCCGATATCGAAGTGCTCGCCAATCAAGTGAAAATCTTGACTTCCAGTTTAGAAGCAGTTCAAACCCTTGCTGATGCAGAGAATAAGCAGCGATTGATGAGTGAGTCGATTACCTCGGCAGCTGAGAAGAGAATTCAGGAGCTTGAGAAACTTCTTGTCGACGTCGAAACAAAATCATCGGACACGTTAAAGCAGAAAAGAAAAATTGAGCAGCTTCAGCGACGCATCAAGAAGCTTGACGAAACGCTTGCTTCGGCAGAAGCCGAGGCGACAAAGAAAAGTGAAAAGCAGGAGCAACTTGTTGCAGAGGCGCGTGTTTCCCGGGAGCATGTTGCAGCTCTGGAAAAACAGCTGGAAGAGTCCAAGGTGTCTCTCGAGAACACACAGGCAGAACTTGTCGTGGTTCAGCAAACATTGAAAGAGTCGCTTGTTACCAACAGCGCTCTGCGGAAGACGCTTGCAACAGAGATTGAACAGAACGCAGGCTTGAGATTCAAGCTGCGGGAAACTGAAGACCTTATCAAGATCCGCGATGAGGAGCAGGTGGCCACCCTGAGGGAGCAACGTGTCCAATTTGCCAGAGAACTCAAAGATCTTCGTGCTGAATATGATCAGGAATGCAGTATCCGCAAGCGTCTGGAAAAGAAGACTGTGGAAGATGGTCAACGGATCGATGGTCTTGAAGACGCTCTTGTCAAAGCAACGGAAAAGGCATCCGAGCTGTCCGTAGGCGAGAAAGAGTTCTCTTCGGTTGCTCGTGGAGAGATTGAATCCCTCAAGATAAAGCTACAGGAACAACAGCAACGCGTTAACGAGGAACGGAAATCCCGTGAAGACCTGGAATCTGCAATCGATGAAGCGCACAAGTTCATAGATTCTCTCGAAAAAAAGGTCAGGGAATCAGAGTCCACCGCCAAGGAACAGCTTTCCCGTGAGGTGTCGGGGAGAGATGAAAGTCAAAAGATATGCGAGCTTGAGCTGAGGCTGAAAATGGCTGAAAGTCAACTTGAACAGGAGCGCGTTGAGCAGCAACGACTCCTTAGAGCCATAGCTGTTGCGGAAAACAAGATCGCTGAACAAAAGGAGAGGTTGGTGCGCGGTCAAGCCGGACTCGTGGAGAAGGAGTCCTTAGCCGTTGTTGCAGAGGCGTCAGCAAGGATGCAGACGAAATCTGCTAAGCCACTGCCACACGAATTGCGTCCCGAGCCCAAAAAAGGGGTCTATTTTCGCCCCGACTGGGATCTGGGAGGGTTGCCCTGCCGATCATCTGAACAGGTATTCGAGGCGTGGGAGTCGGTGTTCAATGTCCAGACATCATTGGAGGGTTACCCGTCTCAATACTGCATGGCCTTTCTGGTTGTGCTGCGCCTGGAGAAACAGAAAAAACTTTATCTGCTCTATCGTCTCAAACAGAGCAAACATACACTCGTCTGCGTACCCGCTAAGACTCCCAAAGATGAACCCTCTTTTAAAAAAGCTACCAATGAGGGTTTGGATTTCCTCAGGAGAAGTGGTTTTGACATGGAAGCAATGTCGACAGAAGATATCGACAGCTCTTTGCGTACCTATTTTGGGGAAGGCTGACCCAGGTCGCGAAGGAAGGTGAATCAAGCTGTCGGCATCCTGCTTGGAATTGCTCCGGCGATTAAACGCTGCAAGGAATCATTCCAGGGCGCATGCTTCCCCTATTTGCGTTGGAAATCCGCCGAGGAAAAGCTGTATTTGAAGTTCATGTGGTCGGTGTAAGTGCCTTCAATGATTGCTGCAACGTCCTCGGTGAATACCAGTTCTTCATCTGTTGGTATAACGAAAACCTTAACCGGGGAATCGGGAGTCGTGATCACGTTCTCTGTTTTACGGGTCATGGTGTTGCGGTTCTTCTCCTTGTCGAGAATGATTCCCATGAACTCAAGGCCTACGACAGCTTTCTCGCGAATCTGCCATCCCATCTCGCCAACGCCCGCTGTGAATACGACCGCATCAATGCCACCGATTGCGGCCGCATAAGAGCCAATGTATTTCTTCAGACGATAGGCTTCGACATTGAGTGCCAGTTGGCAGCGCGGGCAACCCTCTTCCTCAGCGCCTTCAATCACGTCGCGGCGGTCAGTGAATTTGCCGGTGATCCCCAGTATCCCTGATTTTTTATTCAGAACACTATCGATCTCTTTGGGAGAAAGTCCTTCCTGTTCCATGATAAAAGCCGGGATAGCGGGGTCGATATCACCGCAACGGGTGCCCATGACAGCGCCTTCAAGGGGAGTCAACCCCATGGAGGTGTCCACTGATATGCCATTCTTGATGGCTGTGTGCGAGACGCCGTTGCCGATATGCATGGTAATGATGTTGCAATCTTTCGGCTCCTTGCCAAGCAGGACCGCTGCACGTTTGGACACGTAGAGATGGCTGGTGCCGTGGAAGCCATAGCGACGTACGCCGTATTTTTCATACCACTCATAGGGCAAGGGATAAGTATAAGCCGGCTCCGGCATGGTCTGGTGAAAGGCTGTGTCAAAGATCGCAATGTGAGGTACGTCTGGGAGCACCGATTGCGCCGCCTCGATGCCGGAGATGTTCGGCGGATTGTGCAGCGGGGCCAGATGCTGGACATCCTTGATAGCATTCAGGACCGCGTCGTCAATGCGTACCGAGCAGGTGAACTTCTCCCCGCCATGAACCACCCGGTGGCCGACCGCTGAGATCTGGGTTATTTCACTGACAACACCATATTTTTTGTCGGCCAGAATTTTGATGATGAGGTGAATGGCGACTTTATGGTCGGGACATTCATACTCTTCGCGGTAGGTCTCTCGGCCAGGAACTTCGTGAATGATAAAAGAGTCGCCGATGGTGACGCGCTCGACCATGCCTTTGGCGATGACTTCCTTTTTCGCCCAATCGTAGAGTTGATATTTGACTGAAGAACTGCCGCAGTTGAGAGCCAGAATGTCCATAATGCTTTCCTCCAGAGGTCAGATTTCCAATAATTTCAGGTTAAATGTTGTTTTGCGGCAAATTTTTCAGCCGCGCTTGAAATTTTTCTTAAGCCAGGTTTTTTAAGGTGTTAAGAGTGCAAAATGTGCTGCAAAGGTTAGTGTATGGACGTGTCAATTGCAAGTTTTTTCATGCCAAAGCAGTGGTGGTTTGCTCTGGACAGAATCTGTTTGTTGAGGTAAACTCCCCCGCAAGTTTCTCAGAATCACAAATCTATAAGAGGAGGTAAGTCCCATGGCCCACACAATTAATGACGAGTGTATCAATTGCGCAGCATGCGCAGACACTTGCCCGGTTGATGCCATTAGTGAGCAAGGCGATGTGCATGTGATCGACGCAGCGACATGTACGGATTGTGGCGCTTGTGTTGACAGTTGCCCTGTTAGCGCAATCGAAGCTCCCTAAGCATCTTCGCAATAAAAAAGCAAAAAACAAAAAGGCCGCACCTGATTCAGGCGCGGCCTTTTTGTGCTTGATCAAAAACACTTCAACCTGGATTAACCTGTTGCTATGCGGGAACTCTGGATGTCACGACTGCAGTTTTCGATCTGGAACCGAGCAATTTTTCGCAAGGTCAAGGAAATCAAGGATTTGAGCGGAGGCGTAGACCTTTACGCCGCACAATCAAATCCGCCGATTGACGCAGAGATTGCGGAAAAGGGCCGTTTCCAGACGAAAACTAGTTTGAGAACGTCCAGCCATCCGCACCTACGTCCAGCCACAGGTAGTCGGCAATCTCAATATTCACATTAATTCGGTCGACGCGCGTAAAAACTTCCGGCAACAGGACACGATAGCTGATCTGCGCTTCTTTAAGCATCTGCCTGGGAATGCCGAATTTCCAGGCATGGCCGCTGCCGGCGAGCACCACCACCCGGTAGTCCGGGTTCTCCCGCAGGAATTCAACCAGGTTATGTGCCATCATGGTATCCCAGAGCAGCTGGGCCTCACAGAAATAGCGGTATTGGTCGCCGTGACCTCCATAACCGCCCATCGCCCGACGGATATAATCACTGTAAAACGGGCTGACCAGACATTCGACATTGCCGAGCGCCTGTCGATCTTCTTCGGGGAGCGATTGGAATCCGTTGCGGGCCACTTTGCTGGTAATGCTGCGCGGGATGTTGAGACCAAGCATCTTCACGCCCTGGTCGCGGGCGTGGAGAAAAATCTCCCGGTACATCGGCCACATGCTCCAGTTGTCGTTGTAGACCGTCAGAAATTCCAGCAGAGGCGTCTCCTTGCCGGTCCAGCGATCAAGATCCGCCTGGTTTTCATTGCGGAACATTTCAAGCCCGATGGCCAGCGGTCGTTCATCGTCATCGAGAGCATCTATAACGGCCAGCTGGGCGCTGTGATGACCGGCATGATTGTGAAATTCACCCATGAAGATGACCTGGGCGCGGCGCAGATCGCCGAGCAGATCTTCCGGCGAAATTTCTGCCTCGCCGGCGACATCAAGGATATGCGGATGAGCCATGATCATTATCGGCAGGCACAATACAAAGGTGGCGACGAGCGCCGCCAAAATCAATGTTCGCAGAGACCTCATGGAATCTTTTCCTTTTCGAAAAGCAACTTCAATGGCGAACGTTCTGTTTCCCAAGTCGCCTTGGCCTGATTGCGGCCGTTGCGAAAAGCCAGATAGCTGTAACGACCGTAATGAGGGATACGACGAGCCGCGTCCTGGGCTGCGTCGAGCGAGCCGGGCAGAAAATACCCCGCGACACGCTTATCCTCACGATTGGTCACGACCATGAACAACACATCTTCTGCTGTTGCATAGACTTGATCGCCAATCGAAAACTGCTGTGCGGCAACAGTGACGCCGGCCGGGTGTACGGGACGCAGGCTCTGGTCGTTTGGCCAGCCAAGCACGAGCAGGTCCCTGTCGGCAGGTCGTTGGCCAAGGTAATCGGTTTCGCTCATTACCGGAGCCTGGTGCCACTGCAGCCCACGCAGAAGATCCCTGGAGACGTTGAGCAAACCCTCGGATCCGGTTGAGACGATCACCAGAGGGACCCTTGATGCACGCAGGCTGTTCACTGTAGCCGGCAACTCCTCCGCATAGAGTTTGCGGAATATCTCATTGTCAGGATCAACAGCGAGACCGATCGGACGATCGTTGACACTGAAGACAAAACGCTTTCGATTACCGGTCAAGTTGAGTGTCTGATCGTAGTTTTGCGCTATAGTTTCCAGTCGCAACGGCACCGCAAGATCATAGAGAGGTTCGTTCTGGGAGAGGCTGCCGACAACCTGCCAACCGGCATCGACCGGCATGACGCTGACATCCGTCAATTGCAGTTGTGGGGCGCCGGCCCGCGCGGTCCACTGGTGGAAGAATGCTGCGAGATCCATGCCCGAGGCTGCTTCGAAGTGCCGTTGCAGATCGCTCCAGGCGTAGCGTTTGCCAAGTCCTTGCCGTGCTGTGGCCTGCAGGCCGGACCAGAAGGCTTCATCGCCGATCCGATTACGCAGCATGTGGAAGACCATGGCCGACTTGCCGTAGCCAACGGCCTGATCACGCTTGGTCGTGCGGCTGCGAAAAGCGCTCAACCGCAGGTCGTCATCAGCCTCGATCAGGGCTGCATAGTCTCGCAGGATCTTGCTTCGGTACTCGTGCGCCTCCGAAGGCGCATACAGCTCTTTCAGGTAGTAATCGGCGACATAGGTGGCCAATCCTTCGCCCCAGTTGCCGGATGAATAATCGATCTCGATTGCATTTCCCCACCAGGCGTGGGCGATCTCGTGTGGCAGGCTGGTAGTGAGGATAAACGGCAGCCTGATCACGCTGCTGCCGAGCAGGGTCCAGCCGGGGAAACCGTAGCCCGTGGGAAAGAAATTTTCCACCACGGCAAACTTGGCGTAAGGATAGGGTCCGAACAATTTTTGATAAAGCTGCAGATATTCACGACACGATTCGAGGTAATCCTGAGCCAGACCGGCATTCTCCGCACTCGTAAAGGCCAGAAGCTGGATCTCGCCAAGATCCTCGCGCGCGACCTGATAATAACCTGCCGCCAATGTCAGACTGGACTGAGGGAGCTGCGTCTGCCAAATGGCCTGTGACCTTGTCGCGCTGTTATCCAGATCAATCAGGCGACCGGCGGTGACGCCATGCCATCCTGGCGGTCCGACAATCGTCACGCGGAAACGACTTTGCGCGCCGATCGGCAACGGATGCCAACCGGAAGCAGCTGAAAGGAAGCTGCCTTGTGGCATAATCGTTGCCGTGACACCAAAGGACGGATCCTCGATGCCGACAGTCTCTTGCGGTACCGGGTCGTCGAAGCGAACCCGGTAAGAAATGGTAAGCGAGTCTGCCTTGCTCGGTTGCGGCACCTGCAGAAGGCCATTATGGAAGGTGAAGGGCATCGGCTTGCCATTTGCAGTGACAGAATCGATCTCCGCCGATGTCGCCAGACGAAACGCTTCCGGCAGCCCATGATAGCCATCAGCAGGGGCCAGGATCACACGCCCTTCCAGACGATGTTCTCCCGGGACGAATCGGATGAGCAGATCCTGCTCGATCAGTCCATAGTCAGCGGCCTTCACCGGAGTGATATCCGGTTGCCATAGAATCAGTATGAGAAACAGAATCCGCAGCATAATTTCAAGTATAACACCAAGGAATGCTGCCGGCACCTGCAGCTGGGCAAGGAGGCAATTATGTACTTAAAATATCCTTTCAGGAAGCAGCCTGGCGCCAACTTTGTGCCGCATACGCAATAAGAGAAAAAGTGCAGACAAAGTTTGCCACATGAGACTTAACGCCTCAGGCAGAGTATGATAAAAATAGACTCTATCTGAATCGTATTTTGATTCCGCACAGGAGCAGAGATGAGCTCATATTTCACGGTAACCAGGAAAGTCGCCCTCGGCTACCTGGTAATCATCACGTTCAGCCTGCTGGCGCTCGGTTATGCCTTGAATAGCCTGCATGAACATAACCGTCGCACCGAACAGCTGGTCGGAGGCCAGTTCCGGGTCTTCACCCTGCTGCAGGATATCAGGCAGAACCTGATTGGCCAGGAGAACCTGGAAAAGCAGCTCATCATTCTGCGCGACCCTCAGTTGCTGGGATTGCTCGAGCGACGCGCCACGGATCTCGACAACCTTTTCGTTGACATCAAGACTTCTTCCTTGCCCGACTCTTTCAGGTCCCTGCCAACGACAGTTGATGAATATGCGTTGCAGACCCGTCTCCTCTTGGAAGTCTTTGCCGAGGGCGACTGGGACCGGGCCACAGCGATTGCCTCAACCACGACGACACCGTTGCGCAACCATCTTTTCGAGGAGCTGGCCGACCTCAGGACACAGCACCAGGCCAGGCTGTCGGAGGATTTATACGAACTGTCGCAGCAAAGCAGCAAAGCCTACCGTTTAACTCTGATCCTCAGCCTCATTGGTATTCTCCTCTCGGCTCCCGTCGCCCTCACCGTGATCGTCGGCATTCACGGCTCGGTCAAGGCCCTGCAAAAAGCTACACGCGACATTGCGGCCGGGAATTTCGAGACGCCGATTGATATTCGCAGCAACGACGAGTTCGGCCAGCTGGCTCAAGACTTTGCCAGTATGGCGCACAAACTTATGGAGCTGGAACAACTGCATCTGGATGCCAACCCCTTGACCCGTCTGCCTGGCAACCTGGTGATTGATCGGGAGTTGGAACAGCGTATCGCACAGAACCTGCCCTTCGCCCACCTGTATATCGATCTGGACAATTTCAAGGCTTACGGCGATCATTACGGCTACAAGACCGGCAGCGACGCGATCAACCTGGTCGGCAACCTGATTCAGGAGGTCGTTGAACAACATGGTGATGAAGATGACCTGGTTGGTCATATCGGCGGAGACGATTATGTCGTTCTGACAAAGCCTGATCGCGCCGAGGAGATCGCCAAAGCCATCATCAGCACCTTTGACCATCGAGTCCCGGAACTTTATGATGAAAAAGATTTGAAAGCGGGCTTCATTCTCGGCACTGACCGCTATGGCATCAAGCGCACCTTTCCGCTGCTGACCATGTCCATTGCTATCACGCTCTCCGAAAATCTGGAGCATCCTTCTCTTTTGACCATCAGCCATAACTGTGCGAGGATGAAAAGGCATCTGAAACAGCTCAAGAACAGCAACTATCTCATTGACCGCAGGAAGCAACTACCATGACGACAGCAACATATACGAGCATGTCAAATGAATCACGAGAGTCTGCACAACCTCTCAATGCATCGGCTGAGGCGGCAAAGACTCTCCGCACCGGCGCGGCGACTGCGATTTTTCCCGGTTGCCCGGGTACCTCGATACTCAGCACCCCCTTTTCGCAGCAAACTGTCGTGTCCAGGATCATCCGCTGGTTTTTTCCACTCCTGGTTAGTCTCGTGTTGAGCAGTTGCAGCAACCTGCCCATGTTGAACCTTTCGACCACAGAGGAAGCCAAGGTCTTCGCACACGGTCTGGACCAGTATCTCAAATCCCGCGACCTGACGACCTTGAAATTGCTGCCGAAAGATTATCCGCCAGGAGAGTGGCGGACCAGAGCTGAGGGTTTGATCGATATTGCCGAGCAGAACAAGCTCTTCGCACAGGGAGTGGATCAATACATTAAATCCCGCAAGCTGACGACTCTGAAACTGCTTACCAAGCAATATCCACAGGGAGAATGGCGAACCAGAGCTGAGGGTCTGATCGACATAGCCGAACAGCAACAGCAACAACAGGACCGGCTTGAGAAGCAGCAACAAGAACTCGCCCACACTCTGCAGGAGAAGGAAGTCCTCTTTGAAGACAACAAGATCCTGGAAGTGACCCTGGAACGGTTAAAACAGGTGTTGATCGATATGGAGCTGCGGAAGGAGTAACTTTTGGAAGACGCTCATAACTGTTCCTGAAGTGTGCCAGAGGCCTGTTTCTCAATAGTAAGCACGTTGCGTGGTGGTGATGTTCACAACTACTTTTGCCAAAAACCTGGCGTCAGCGAGAATCGTCACCTCTTTGGAATTTACGCAATGAAGATCTGCCTGCTTGAACCTTTCCATACCGGCTCACACGCCGCCTGGGCCGAGGAATATGCACGCTACAGCCGTCACGACGTCACGCTGCTGACATTGAGCGGGCGACACTGGAAATGGCGCATGCATGGCGGTGCGGTGACCTTGGCGCGACAGTTTATAGAGAGTGGATGCCAGCCTGATCTGCTGCTGGCCTCAGACATGCTCGACTTGACCACCTTTCTCGCCCTGACTCGCGCCAAATCGAGTGGACTGCCGTGTGCACTCTATTTCCACGAGAATCAACTCACCTACCCCTGGTCACCAACCGATGGCGACCCGAAGCAACAGCGCGATGCCCATTACGCATTCATCAACTACACCAGTGCTTTAGCTGCCGATGCGGTACTCTTTAACTCTCGTTACCACTTCGACGTTTTTTATGATCAGCTGCCGGGATTCCTCAAGAGCTTCCCCGACCGGAACGAACTTGCGAGCGCACAGCAGCTCAAAACAAAAAGTGCGGTACTGCCGTTGGGGATGGACCTGCGCCACCTTGAAGAATATCGGCCTGCACAACAGAAAAGCTCTGCTGAACCACCGCTAATTCTCTGGAACCACCGCTGGGAGTACGACAAGAACCCGGAAGAATTTTTCCATGCTCTCTATCAGCTTCAGGATGAAGGCCTGTCTTTTCAGGTCGCAATCCTCGGCGAAGCCTATCCCAAAAGTCCTTCGGTTTTTTCCGAAGCACGGCAGCGACTCGGTAAGCGGATTGTCCAGTTCGGCTATGCCAAGGATTTCGCTGACTACGCGCGTTGGCTGTGGCGCGCCGATATTCTGCCGGTTTATTCTCACCACGATTTTTTCGGTGCAAGCGTCGTGCAGGCAATCTACTGTCAGTGTACACCGCTGCTGCCACGCCGCCTGGCTTATCCCGAGCACGTGCCTGCAGCACTGCGCCACCGCTTCTTCTACGACGATTGCGACGATCATCTGCCGCGGCTGCGAGAGATGCTGAACAGTCCGGTTCGGCAAACAGGGCCACTGCAGGAGCATGTCGCCCATTACGATTGGGGAAAGTTGGTCAAGCGGTATGATGATCTGTTTGCGAGGTTAGGAGAAGGTCGCCATGTGTCAGATGACACCTTGACTGCTTAGTCGATCCAGCTCATCACCATCCATCTCCAGCAGGTCGAGAAGCACTTCACGGGTGTGTTGGCCGAGGGTCGGTGGAGCACTGTGGTGTTCAACGGGTGTCTCAGAGAGGCGGATAGGACTGGCCAGCAGAGATACGCTCCCTGATTCCGGATGCGCAACATCGACCCGCATCCCACGATACTTGACCTGAGGGTCCTCGAACACTTCCTCCATATCGTTGATCGGACCACAACAGACTCCGACCTCTTCCAGAGCCTCAGCCCAATCTGCCCGGGTGCGCTGCATGAAGAGTTCTTCCAACATCGGAATCAGCAGAGTTCGATTGCGCACCCGCCCGGCATTGGTGACAAATCTTTCATCAAAGGCGAGCTCAGGGCATCCGGCCACGGCACAAAACTTGACAAACTGACTATCGTTGCCAACCGCGAGGATAAGCCTGCCGTCCGAACAGCTGAAAACCTGATACGGGACGACATTGGCCGCGGCATTGCCGTAGCTCTTGAGAACTTTCCCTGAGGTCAGATAGTACATGTGGGCGGTGCCCATGGCGGCGACCTGGGCGTCAAGCAAGGCCATGTCAATGTGTTGTCCTGCCCCGGAGATTTGCCGGTAATTGAGGGCGGCAAGGATTGCAATAGAAGCGTACATGCCGGCCATTATGTCGGCAACGGGAACTCCAACCTTCTGTGGTCCGCCGCCTGGCAGGTCCTCTCGTTCGCCGGTGACACTCATCAAACCGCCCATGCCCTGGATGATAAAGTCGTATCCGGCCCGATGACTGTAGGGACCGGTCTGGCCAAAGCCGGTGATGGAACAGTAGACGAGACCGGGATTAATTGCTTTTATGTCTTCATAGCCGAGACCGTAGCGCTTCAGGGTACCGACCCTGTAATTCTCAATCACGACGTCACACCGAGCGGCAAGACGACGAACGATCTCCTGTCCCTCCGAGGTTGAGATGTCAAGAGTGATCGATTTTTTGCCACGGTTCACCGCTAGATAATAAAATGCATCCCGGGTCTCTTTGCCTTCCCGGTCTTTGAGGAAAGGGGGGCCCCATCCACGGGTATCGTCACCCCGGCCCGGGCGCTCCACTTTGATGACTTCTGCTCCCATGTCGGCCAGATTCTGGCTGGCCCAAGGAGCTGCAACGACCCGGCTGAGATCAAGAACGCGGATATGCGATAAGGCACCTGCCATGGCTGTTTGTTCCTTCCGTGCGCAAATGCCCGCACAGGCAACCTGCATGACTCGGTATTTCAACGAAAGAATTGACCGGGTCATTTCTTTGTTCAAAAAACAGTGTCCACACTTTTACGACACAGGAATAAGCACTTTAAATCTCTGTGAGAGCTTTCAGATCAGCTTGTCCATATCACGATGCAGCTCATTACGCAATGCATAGGCAACTGGTCCGACCAGGCCCTGATTAATCGTGAAGTCGTCGACCTTGACCACCGGCATGACTTCCAGAGAGGTTGAGGTGATGAAAACCTCGTCGGCAAATTTCAGATCCTGAAGTTTGAATTCGCCGCTGATAACGCGTAAATTCAGTTTCTGCTCACACAACCTCATGATCGTAGAGCGGGTGACACCTTCGAGCAGGCCGGTTGAAGCATCGGGAGTAAAGACCCACTGGCCCTTGGTCCAGAAAATATTGGAAGAAGCCCCTTCGCAGATGTGCTGCTTGTTGTTCAGCATGATCACCTCAAAAACTCCCGAGGCCTTGGCTTCGAGTTTGCCCAGCAGGCTGTTGAGATTGCTGGTTGACTTGATCTTGGGATTGATCGCTTCGGGGGCATTTCTTCGAGTCTGTGCCACGCACAGTTGGATGCCTTGCTGGTAGCAGGAGTTGTCGATGCCCAGGAATTCTCTGCCGACCACCAGGCAGGTCAGGTTATTTTCCAAAGTGCGCTGAAAGCCAATCTGACCTTTGCCGCGCGTGATGGTGATCCGGTAATAAGCCTCGTGCAAACCGTTTAATTGCCGCAGCTCCAGCAGAATATCTTCCAGCTCTTGCTGGCTGAAGAGTACCGGATAGAAAAGGGCGTCGGCAGACTGCAGCAGGCGCTGATAGTGCTGAGGGAATTGGTAAAGTCGATCACCAATGGAACGAAAGCTCTCAAAGATGCCGTCACCGTACAAAAACCCCTGGTCGAAGACGGACACCATCGCCTCATCACTCTTGACGAATGCTCCGTTTAAATAGACATGACTCATTGTTTGCTCCTGTCGTAGCGGCCTAAACGTCATAATATCAAAAAGGAGCTATTACCAGAACAACTAAACATAAAGGCCGGACGATACGGATCGCCCGGCCCTTACGATTTCATCTGTTTGTGACGCTAAACCAGTTCCAGCAGCTCGATCTCGAAAGTCAGATCCTCACCGGCCAATGGATGATTAGCGTCGATAGTCACCTTATCATCGTCGACCTCGGTCACGGTCGCGACCATCGGCGGATGGCCTTCGCCACCGTCTGACTGCAATTGCATGCCGACTTCGGGGATCACACCCTCGGCAAACTGGCTGTATTCGATGACATGCAGCAACTCTTCATGATGCGATCCATAGGCATCTTCGACAGGGATCGTCACGGTTTTGGTTTCACCGACAGCCATCGCCGCCACCGCTTTGTCGAAACCATTGATCACCTGATCAGCTCCGAGTACGAATTCTAAAGGTTCACGTTCACGCGAGCTATCAAATACCGTACCGTCAGCCAGAGATCCGGTATAGTGCACTTTGGCGGTCTTGTTGTTATCGTTTTCAGACATGTCTTCTCCTTTTTTGTAACGATTCAGCACAGAAGCGAGTGCATGTGGGCTGCAGCTGTTGCCTGCGGG
>JAVVDT010000220.1:0-3964 GCA_032250875.1 Desulfuromonadales bacterium
CCCCAGTAACCTTGGGTTGATGCTCGCGATGCAGGCCGCCGGCGATGCCGACATTCTCGGTTTTATCGAAAACACCGAGGTTGTTGACGATATCCTCCATGGCATCCTCTTCGTCAAGGTAGGCTTTGCCTTCCGTGAGGTAACGATGCATAACGCGGGCGGCACGGCGGCCGTGACCGACCGCAAGGACGACTGTCATGGCGCCGTATTCGCAATCGCCGCCGGCAAACACGCCCTCGTTGTCAGTCATCATTGTGCCGCCGTTGGTGACGATACTGTTCCAGCGAGTCTGCTTGATGCCGTAATCGCCGTCTTCAAGGTAGGAGAGGTCAGGATCCTGGCCGATTGCCGGGATAACCATGTCACAGGGAATGACGTATTCGCTGCCGGGAACTTCCTGGGGCCGGCGGCGCCCCGAATCATCGGGTTCGCCGAGCTCCATTTTGATTACCTCGACGCCGATCACCTTGTTGTTTTCAACAATCAGACGGGTCGGATTGCGCAGGAACTCGAACTGAACATTCTCCTCTTCAGCGTCATCGACCTCGTAGGATTCCGCCGGCATCTCCTTACGGGTCCGGCGATAGACCAGGATCGAGTCTTCAGCACCTTCGCGCAGGGCGACGCGCACGCAGTCGATGGCTGTATTGCCGCCGCCGACAACGATAACGCGTTTGGGCGTTACCATCCCCTGGTTCAGGGCGACGGCACGCAGGTAGTTGATGCCGCCTTCAGAGAAACCTTCATACCCTTCGTCCTCGCCTTCTACTCCCATCGGCTTCGACTTGAAGGCGCCGGTGCCGAGGAAGACCGCGTCATACTGTTCTTTGAGCTCACGCAGCGAGACGTCGCGGCCAAGCTTGACGCCGTATTCGATTTCGACGCCGAGGGCGGTGATGATGTCCGCTTCACGCTGCAGCAGTGGCCGCGGCATGCGATAATCGGGGATGCCGACGGCAACCGTGCCGCCTGGCTCAGGAAGCATGTCAATAATTTTGACCTTGTGTCCTTCCAGCGCCAGGTAGTAGGCACAAGTCAGACCGGCGGGGCCGGCGCCGACTACGATGATATTCTTGCCGGTTGCCGGTTTCGGCTGCATCGGTGGTTCCTGCACATGCAGCAGCTCGTGATCGGCTGCCACGCGCTTGAGCACCATGATGCTGATCGGTTCGTCTACCAGAGCGCGGCGACAGGCCGATTCACACGGATGCGGACAAACCCGGCCGCAGACCGCAGGAATCGGCATGTTGCGGCGAATGGTGGCCAGAGACTCGTCGTGACGGTAATCTTTGATTTCCTCGATATAGCCCGGGATATCAATGTGTGCCGGACAGCGATCCATGCAGGGCGCGGTCAGCTTGTCGTGATAGGCCTTGGCCTGTTTGCTTTTGCGCTCGCCGCGCAGAAAGGCCAGATAGTCTTCACGAAAATATTTAATACTGTCGAGGATCGGCCTGACCGCGGTCATGCACAGGGTGCACTTGCAGTTGTCAAGCAGTTCGCTCAACCCGGTCAAGGTTTCCAGATCGCGCTCTTCGCCGTGTCCGGCAAGGATCCGTGCCAGGGTGTCCATCATGACCCGTGTTCCGCGTTTGCCGGGGGTGCATTTGGCGCAACAGTACTTCTCCTGGACCCGCTTCATATACTCGGCGGCCATGGTGACGATGTCGATATTCTTGTCCAGGACAATTAAGCCGTCCCAGCCCATGAAGGCGCCTACGTTGCCTTCTTCAAGATAATTGCCAGGCAGCTTGAACGCAGCCGCTGCCGGCTCATCACCTTGCCGATTGTCGACCACCTTGCCGCCCCAGCTGGAAAAAACCACTTCAGCCAAGTTGAACCTCCCGTTTCGGTCCGTTTTTTGGCACATAGAGCCACAGCAAAAAAGCGCTTTAGCGCCTTTTTATCCCGGTATGTGCCTTGGTATCAAACTCTTTTTTCTGTATACAGTATGCAGCTAAATACCACAAGGACAGCTGTGAAATCAAGGGAAATTTGAGTTCTGACAGCTGCTTCTGCCAGCGTTTTGCAGCGGTTGGCGATACGCGTTTCAGCTCTTGCCGGGCTGGTCTGCAATCATGGTTTAACCGTCATTTGCCTCGAAGTCGGATTCAAGGGAAGTCAGGAAAGGGTGTGGCAATGAAAAATCCCTGAAGCTCTGAGTCGTCCCCTGTAAAAAACAACCAGGTTTGATCGAAGCTGAAGGTTTTTACTGTCACTGATGGCAGCAGGTAATAATCCATTTCGATCGTCGTTTCAAAGCGCCATCCCTCCTCCGAGACCTGCAGGTCTATGAGCCTGACATCAGTGATGTCAACATCCTTCAGTGACGAGAAGGTCTTCATGAAACCCCGGCGATGCTCAGGCTGCATGAGACTGGCAGCAACTTTGAAGCGCTTCCAGCGCATGGCGGAGATGAAGTCGTCGCGACTCATCTCACCGAGTTCTGCTGTCGGCTGGACATGACTGCTGCAGCCAGCCAGGAGCAACGCCAGCATGCAACCACATAAAATCTTCAAAAAATTCAGGATCACAGGATTTTCCTTGATGTCACTTGCATCTTGCCTTGCCTCGGGTAATCTTAATCCACGGAAAAGATTAAAAGCAGACAGGACCAGCCATGAGTGCCAAAATTGAGATGTATACCAGGCTATACTGTGCCTACTGCCAGCGGGCCAAAGAGCTGCTGCGCATCAAAGGCATGACTTTCATCGAGTATGATATCACCGATGATCCGCTCAGGGCAGCAGAAATGCAGCAGCGCAGTCAGCACCAGACGATGCCGGGGATCTTCATCAATGATACCCCTATCGGCGGCTGCAGCGAACTGTTCGATCTCGATGAACGGGGTGACCTGGACGCTTTGCTCGGACTGGTCATCCTTCCCGGCGAATCGATTTAGTCGAGGCAGCCATCACATCTCTTTAGCGAATGACGAGATCAGCGAGTCGTCGCCCATCCAGGCTCTTTCTCCGGCTGCAAATCGGCTGTTCGGTCCGTAGAGTCCGTATAGCTTTTAGCGAAATGCAGCAGATTCCTCCAGAAACTGGCGCAGGATTGCTGCCGTCAACCCCCAGATGACGTGCTGTTCGAACCGATAGAAGTCAACGGGATGGGTACGGCCGCGATGTTGCCAGTCTTCCACATGATGGACAGTCGGATCGCGAAAAAAATCGAGCGGGACTTCAAAGGTCGCGGCGATTTCAAATGGATCGAGTTGCAGCTCATCAGGCACCGGAATGGTGCCGACAAAGGGCACGACATGGTAGCCATGGATTGAATAGAAATCATCCAGGCGGCCCAGCAACTCAATTTGTTCACGTGCAATCCCCAGTTCTTCCTCGGTTTCACGCAGGGCGGTCGCACGCAGGCTGCTATCCTCAGCGTCGTGACCGCCGCCGGGAAAAGAAATCTCTCCGGCATGATGCTGCAGATGCGCCGTGCGTTCAGTAAACAGCAGGAAGTCGCGACCATCACGCTGAAACAGAGGCAGGAGCACGGCGGCCGGACGCAATGAGTCAGGCGGGATGGTTTGCCGGGGGAAGGTTCGCAGATGGCGGGCCAGGCGGTCGCGGTCAAGCATCAGACGGTTATGCTGACAGCGCTCTGCCGCAATGCCGAAATGGTTGCGACATAGTCGTCAGTGTTGAAAACAGCGCTGCCGGCCACCAGCACGTCAGCTCCCGCAGCAACCACCGCGCGGATGTTGTCAATCTTGACACCGCCATCGACTTCCAGTTCGGTGACGAGGCCGCGCTGGGTGATGCGTTGACGCAGGGCGCGGATCTTGTCGAGCGCCGAGGGGATGAAAGCCTGGCCGCCGAAACCGGGATTGACCGACATGACCAGAACCAGGTCGAGCTCGTCGAGGATGACATCGAGGGTTTCAACCGGTGTGGCCGGGTTGAGGGAGACGCCGGCTTTTTTGCCGAAGCTCTTGATCAATTGCACAGTGCGGTGCAGG
>JAVVDT010000221.1:0-3962 GCA_032250875.1 Desulfuromonadales bacterium
GCAGCTGTTGCTTGCGGGAAGTTAAGTGACAACGTTGGACGCAGGCAATGGCTGCAGACCACATGCTGTGCCGTTGAATAAAAGAACTCTCGTGTCATTGATTAGTCGTTCAACGGAATGACCAGGACCGGTTTTTTGGATTTGCGAAGGACCTTCTCCGCAACACTGCCAAGGAAGGCGTGCTTGATCACCCCTTTGCTGTGACTTCCCAACACGATCAGATCGGCATTGATGCGATCGGCCGCAGCAAGGATCTGCACAACCGGATTGCCGTGATGAACCTCAACCGCAGCGACCCGCTCGACATCTTCCGGGTGATCAATCAACTCTTTCTTGGCGAAAGCATACAGACGCTTCTGGATCGCATCCGCGACCTCGGCCTTGTGTGCAACTTCGAGATCGGCCAGTTTGCCTTCACCCATCACGGTGGAGACGTCATTGAGAACCGCCGAGTCAATCTCGGGAAGTGCATGCAGAAAATGAATGCGCGCGTCATAACAACGGGCAATGCTGATGACATGACGGAAGGCATGGGCCGCATTCTCGGAAAGATCCGTGGCATAAAGAATCGTACGATATTGGGGTATCATGTCACTCTCCTCAGGCGGTGGCAGCCGGCGGGTTGCTGCCGCGGATGCGCAGTTTCTGCACTGCATAGATAGCAAAGAACAGGGCTGCGCCCAACAGGTAACTCAGGTGGCGCTCTTCGATGCCGAGCATTCCGGCAAAGAAGTAGGGGCGAAAGGTCATACCGCAGACCATGATCAGTGCCAAAAGTTCGTACCAGCGGTTCTTGGCGATGAACCACCCCTGAGTCGCTCCGGCAAAGGCGCAGGTGCCGATACAGGTCATGATGAAGATAAAGATCGCTTCGAAAAAGTTATTAATGCCGATGAGCAAAATGTCGGTGTTGAAGATGAACATGAACGGCAGCACCGCGGTGCGGATATCGTACATGAAACCCTGCACGCCGGTCTTGATCGGATCGCTCTTGGCGATTGCTGCAGCCGCGTAGGCGGCCAGACCGACCGGCGGCGTATCATCGGCCAGAATCCCGAAATAGAAGCAGTAGAGGTGCGCGGCGATTAGCGGCACAGTAAAGCCGTTGAGGTCAGCCAGAACCACCAGCGCCGGCGCCGTGAGACTGGCCATGACTATGTAGTTTGCGGTGGTCGGCAGGCCCATGCCGAGCACCAGGCTGCAGAGCGCAACGATCAAGAGCATCAGATAGATATTGCCCATGCTCAGGACGTCGATGATATCGGTGACCAGACCGCCGAGTCCCATGGTGACAACCCCGACGACTATCCCGGCCGCAGCGGTGGCGACACCGACGCTGACCATGTTGCGCGCACCACCCACCATGCCTTCGTAGATATCAATGATGCCGCGTTTAATGCCATGGGCGACAGAGGTCTGCTCTTTTCGTGCGCGCACTGCATGCTGGAAGAACATGAGCACCAGCAGCAGCATGATTGCGCGGAAAGCGGCCATGTCGGGTGAATGGCGCGGTATGATCAACTCGTAGAGCAAAAACACGATCGGGACCAGATAATGGAAGCCGTTGGACAGGACCTTGAAAAAGACCGGCAGCTCGATCTTCGGCAACCCTTTCATGCCAAGCTTGGAGGCCTCGATGTGAGTCAGGAAAAAGAGTGCCACGTATGAGGCAAAGGCCGGAATTGCCGCCGCCTTGCAGACTTCGAGGTACGGCAGGTTGACGTATTCGGCAATGATGAAGGCTGCCGCCCCCATGATCGGCGGCATCAGCTGGCCGTTGGTTGAGGCTGCGACTTCGATCGCTGCTGCCTTCTCTCCCGGATAACCGACTTTCTTCATCAGCGGGATCGTGAAGGTGCCGGTGGTGACAACATTGGCAATCGATGAGCCTGAGATCAGGCCGGTCATCCCTGAAGAGAGCACCGCCGCCTTGGCAGGTCCGCCTTTGTAACGACCGAGCAGACTCATCGCCAGATCAATAAAAAAGCGCCCGGCGCCGGCCTTATCGAGCAACGAGCCGAACAACACATACAAAAAGACGATCTTGGCCGAAACATAGATCGGCACCCCGAAGATCCCCTCGGTGGTCAGCGAGATCTGGCCGACGAAGCGGTTGATGCTGACCCCTTTAAAGGCAAGAAAATCGGGGAAATAGGGACCGAAGAAGGCGTAGATGGTAAAGAAAATGCCGATAATCGACAGAGCGGGGCCGACCACCCGGCGTGCGCCTTCCCAGAGAAAGAGGATCAGCAGTGTGCCAAACACCATATCACGGGTGTTGAGCAGGCCGACGCGGCTGGCGATGCCCTCGAAATCGATCACGATATAGAGAGCAAGGAACGCGGCAAAGCACCCAAGCAGCAGATCCATCAACGGAATCCGGTCGGTCGCCGAGAGCCAGCGCAGACCTGGGATATTGATTTGGCGTTTGAAGGTCGGAAAAGAAACAAAGATCAGGAACAGCGCAAACGCGAGGTGGATAGCCCGCACATAAGTTGAATCGAGCAGCAGCCAGCTCGCCAGGGAAAGCTGGAACAACGACCAGCTAAGCGCTACAATCGGTACCAGGAAACGTTGCCAGCCGGAGACATGGCGCAGACCCATTTCCTCTTCTTCGATCATGCGCCGGGCTTTTTCCAGCCCTTCGTCTGTTTCATCTACCGGAAGTTTGTGTTGCTGTTCCTCGCTCATAACGGCCCACTCCTAAATCTAAACGAAAGCAGGGGCACGTTGTGACGTGCCCCTCGGTACTCTTCTCTGGCCTTATTTGATCAGACCGGCTTCCTTGTAGTATTTCATGGCGCCCGCATGAATCGGAGCGGAAAGCCCCTGCAGCATGCTTTCCTTGGTCAGGTTGGCAAAGGCAGGGTGAAGAGTTTTAAACTCATCAAAGTTCTCGAAAACTTCCTTGGTGATGGCATACACCGCGTCTTCGGAAACGTCAGTGCTGGTGCAAAGGGTTGCCTTGACCCCGAAGGTCGGAACGTCAGAGGTGTTGGTCACGCCCGGGTAGTCGGCAACCGGGATATCAGCCGGAGCATAGTAGGAGTACTTGTCAGTCAGCTTCTTGACTATATTGGCAGGGACGGCAACAAAGTTGACCTTGGTGGCGCCGGAAACAGCCTCCTTAACCGAGCCATTCGGATGACCGACAGTGTAGAAAAACGCGTCAATGCGACCATCCTGCAGCATACCGGCCGATTCTGCGGCCTTCATACCTTCAGCTTTGATATCCTTGTCAACATCGATACCTGCGGCGGCGAACAGGTCTTCAGCATTGCCGCGCTGCCCTGAACCTGGATTACCGATATTGACAATCTTGCCTTTGAGGTCAGCGACGGTCTTGATGTTCTTACTGGCATTGGCGACAATCGTCACCGATTCCGGATGAATTGAGAACACTGCGCGCAGTTTCGTGACCGGCTTGCCTTCCCAGTCGGCGCTGCCATTGTAGGCCTGATACTGACGGTCTGACTGGATCACGCCAAACTCGAGATCACCAGCATCGATTGCGTTCACATTGAACACCGAACCACCGGTCGACTCGACGGTGGCGCGCAGGTTGTATTCTTTGCGCTTCTGGTTGACCATCCTGGCAATTGCGCCGCCGGTCGGATAGTAGACACCGGTGACGCCACCTGTGCCGATGGTCACATATTGTACAGCGAATGCATCCACTACACCGACACAAACAAAAACTGTTGCCAACAGGACTACTGCCAATCTCTTCATAAGCATTCTCCCTTTTGCCAGCCATTCAGGCCGGCAGATCTGTGGCCACACAAGGCCGTTTGTTAACCAGGCACTCCCATATATGCGTCTTTATCGCTAAAAGTATGGATCTATAACCCAAACAAAGGCCAGTCCAATAATTTAACGCTGAGACGCTGAGAAGAATGACCAACGTGTCATTCATTTTTCCTTCATAATCTTTTTTACTCTGCTTCTCCGCGTTAAACCTT
>JAVVDT010000222.1:0-3882 GCA_032250875.1 Desulfuromonadales bacterium
CCTCGATACCATCCTCAATCGGCTGGCGGCCTATATCGAAAAAGCGCTCAAGCTGAAAAAACAGGTTAAAAGCGCCATGACTTATCCGGTGACCATCATCGGCATTGCAACCGTGGTCATTTCGGTTATTCTGGTCTTTGTTATTCCCTCATTCGAAAAAATGTTTGCGGATTTTGGCGGTGAGCTGCCGATGCCGACCCAGGTTGTCATCAATCTGAGTAATTTCATTCAAAGCTACATCTTTGTGATTATTGGCGGCTTTTTCGGAACGATATGGCTTCTCAAGCGTATCTACAAAACACCCCAGGGACGTTTGCGCATGGATCAGCTGGCGTTACGTCTGCCGATTATGGGGGTGCTGGTCCGCAAGGTCGCCGTGGCCAAGTTCACGCGTACCCTCGGCACCATGATCTCGAGTGGCGTGCCGATTCTTGATGGTCTGGATATCGTTGCCAAGACCGCCGGCAACAAGGTTGTGGAAAATGCCATCTATCATGTTGCCAAAAGTATCAGTGAAGGTAAAACCATCGCCGAGCCGCTGGAAAAATCAGGAGTGTTCCCGCCGATGGTCTGCCAGATGATCGCGGTCGGCGAGCAGTCCGGTTCGATCGATACCATGCTGAATAAAATTGCCGACTTCTACGATGACGAAGTCGATGACGCGGTCGGTAATCTGACGGCGATGATGGAACCGCTGTTGATGCTCTTCCTCGGCACCACGGTCGGCGGTCTTGTCATTGCCATGTATCTGCCCATCTTCAAGTTGGCTGGCACTGTCGGCGGTTAAACAGACTCTTATGGCGGTAACGCCTGCGCAGACATATGTTCACCATGTACCACGGCGATTACTGTCGTGGTATCTTGCCGTTCGTCTGGGCGTGGTCTGCGTTTTTCTCGGCAGCACAATCGTCTATCAATTGCAGCAAGGCTCGTGGGTGGTTTCACCTGCGACCCGCTACCTGACGTATCTGACGCTGCTTGCAATTCTGCAGACCTTTGCCTCGGGCTTCATTCTCAGCCGTATCAGGCGCCACCGTCACTTCGTCAATGCTCAAATCAGCTGGGACCTGCTCTTTGTTGCGCTGGTCATCTACCTGACGGGTGGCGTTGACAGCCTCTATTCTTTTTTGTTGATCCTGGTGATCATCGCCGCCAGTCTCTTCCTGCCCAGGCCGCAATTGCTGGTTGTGGCTTCGGCTGCATCGATTCTCTACGGCAGCCTGCTCGATCTCCAGTACTATGGCTACCTGCCTTTTTTTGCTGGTCCGTCTCAACCGAAAGACCTGCAGCATTACGATGTCTTCTATGCGGTGTTTTTGCACGTTGGCGCATTCTTTCTGACGGCTCTGTTAAGCGGAGCTCTGGCAGAGCGGCTGCGTAGAAGCGAAGAAGCACGTGAAAGACGGGAAATCGACTACGGTGAGCTTGAGCGCCTCAATCAGGTGATCCTGACCAATATCAACAGCGGCCTGATGGTCATTAATGCTACCGGGCGTATCCGCTCGTTTAATAATGCCGCCTGCAAAATCACCGGCTATCGCATAGAGGAGGTCTACAACCGGCCGATCGAAGCGATTTTCCCGGAGTTTGGCAGCTTCGATCCGGAAACGCTGGAGGGTGTCGACCGTGGTGAAATGCAGTATCGCCGCAATGAACAACAAATGCTCATCCTGGGCTACTCAGCCAGCCGCATTGTCGATCGCAATAACACCAGCCTTGGCTTACTGATCGCTTTTCAGGATCTGACCGAGTTCAAGGCGCTTGAAGAACAGTTGAAGCGTGCTGATCGCCTGGCCGCTGTCGGTCGTCTGGCATCCGGATTGGCTCACGAAATCCGCAATCCACTCGCATCGATCAGCGGTTCGGTGCAACTTCTTCTCGAAGATGCTCAGATCAGGGACGAGGACCGCAGGTTGATGACAATTGTTGTCAAGGAGGCGGATCGATTAAGTTTGTTGCTGAGCGATTTCCTCAACTTTGCCCGGCCGGCACCCTTGCAGTTGGAAAGCATCGATGTCGCCGCACTGCTTGACGAACTTGTCATGCTTTTGAATAACAGTGGACAATTCCAGCGCGTGGTGATCAAAAAAGCCTATCAGGGACCAGTCCGCATGAATGTCGACCCCCAGAAGATGCACCAGATTCTGTGGGATCTTCTGATCAATGCTGGTGAGGCCGTCAGTCCCGAAGGCACGATCCAGATTGAAATCGAGGGCAGGCAAGGCGAGATTGTTATCGAGGATACCGGGCCAGGGATTGCTGAAAAGGATCGGGATAAATTGTTTGAGCCCTTCTACACCACCAAGGACAGGGGGACGGGATTGGGTCTGGCCAACGTTTACGCAAACGTGGCAGCACATCGAGGGCGAATTTACGTTGAACCCGGCAGACTCGGCGGCGCCCGCTTCATTATTGAACTGCCTGAGCAATGCCGGGTGGTTTAGGGGGATTATGGATCTATATGTTTCAAGGAGCTTATGCAAATGAGTGCTGAACCGAATAAGTATCGCATTTTGATCGTCGATGACGAAGAAAGCATGCGCGATTTTTTAAGCATCATGTTGCATCGCGAAGGTTATCAGGTCGATACCGCCGTTGATGGTATGCAGGCGGTCAATCATCTGCGTGATCACAGCTACGATCTGGTGATCTCCGACATCAAGATGCCGCGCATGACCGGTCTCGAGCTGCTCGCGCATATCAAGGAACGCACGCCGGAAACCGTGGTGTTGATGGTCACCGCGTTTTCGTCGACGGATGAAGCTGTCGACGCCATGAAGCAGGGCGCCTACGATTACATCACCAAGCCGTTCAGAAATGAAGAGATCCGCCTGATCGTCAAGAACGCCCTGGAGCGGCGCGAACTGCGCCAGGAAAACCTGGCTCTCAAGGAAGAGCTGGGCAAACGTTTCTCGTTTGACGGCTTGATCGGCAAATCCAAGGCCATGCAGGATGTCTTCACCATGGTCAAAAAGGTTGCAGCCAGTCCGGTCAAGATTCTGGTCACCGGCGAATCCGGAACCGGCAAGGAACTGGTTGCCCGGGCCATTCACTACAACAGTGACCGCCGCAACGGGCCTTTCGTGCCGATCAACTGTGGCGCCATTCCGGAGAATCTGCTCGAGAGTGAACTCTTCGGCCACGAGAAGGGCGCTTTTACCGGGGCCATCCGGCAGAAGCCGGGCCTGTTCGAAACGGCTGCCAACGGCACGATCTTCCTCGATGAGATCGGCGATATGAGCGCCAAGTTGCAGGTGAAGCTGCTGCGGGTGCTGCAGGAGAGATGTTTCGAGCCTGTCGGCGGCACCAGGAATATTCAGACCGATGTGCGCGTTCTGGCAGCGACCAACCGGCATCTTGAAGACGCCGTCGCCGCCGGCGTGTTCCGCGAAGACTTGTATTATCGCTTCAATGTTATTCGTATCGATCTGCCGCCGTTGCGCCAGCGTCGCGAGGATATCCCGGTGATGATCGATTTTTTCTGGGAGCGCTTTACCGGGCAGCAGGGGGTTAAGGTCTCGGAAGACGCCATGCGTCGTCTGATCGACTATCAGTGGCCGGGCAACGTGCGCGAACTGGAAAATGTTATCGAGCGCGCAACGGTTCTGGGTAGAGAGGGTGAAATCACCCTCGATTGCCTGCCACCCAATCTGGTGACCGGCATGTCTTCCGCGGTGACACCTCTCACCGATATCCCCGATTCCGGCATGGATCTCGATGCCTATCTTGGCGAAATCGAGAAAGAGATTCTGCTCAAGGCGCTGGTACGCACTGGTGGGGTACGCAAAAATGCCGCAAGTCTGCTCGGCATCACCTTCCGCTCGATCCGTTATCGGCTTGCCAAATTTGGTTTAGGGGATGATGAGAATGCTGAGGAGTAAA
>JAVVDT010000223.1:0-3879 GCA_032250875.1 Desulfuromonadales bacterium
GCCCTGAATCTCAATGCCGCCATGAAAGGGCTGGTTTTGCCGCAAAGTTGGAGACGCAAGCGCCTCAAAGCCGTTCGCTTTGGACTGATCAACCTTGCTGGACAAGTCAGAACTCGTTCACGGCAGTTGCAGATTTTACTCAGTCCCAAACAGCCAACCTATGCGTTATTGCTGCAGATTCGAGAGCGTATAGTGCAACTCGCACGAGGGGGGCCGCCAATGAAGGCTTTGCCAGGATGATGTCAGCACAAACGACGGGGAAAAACTGACCAAAATGGGTCAACTGCGCCCAAAGTGCGTTCAGATCAGCTCTCAGGAGGTCACTTTTTAGGAAAACCGGCCATGTCGACAGAATTGAAAGCAAAAATAATAATGTTCTAACGAAATAAGCCTCAAATGAGAGATTGGAGCGGCTTGTCTAAAATGTGCTGGTGGATTTGGGAAAACTAGTTCGCTGGCCTTTTTGAACAAACCATATTAATATATGACGATAACTGATCAAAAGAGGTTTATCTCATGAACGTTCTTCTGCATATCTGCTGTGCCAATTGCGCCATTTATCCAATCCGTGTTTTGCGCGAATCCAATCATGCGGTGGTTGGTTATTTTTTCAATCATAACATTCACCCTTACCAGGAGTATCGTCGTCGACTGCAAGCTGTCGAGAGTTATGCTGCAACCAGCGACCTCGAGGTCGTCTATAAGGACGAGTACCTGCTTGAAAATTTTCTGGCACAGGTTGCCACAGAACCGGCAAGCCGTTGTACTTACTGCTACCAATCGCGCCTCAAACAAGCAGCAGAATATGCGGCAAACTCGGGATACGATGCATTCACCACGAGCTTGCTCTATTCTCGCTACCAGAATCATGAACTGATCCAGAAGATGGGAGAGGAACTAAGCAAACATTTCGGCATTGAGTTCCTCTATGAGGATTATCGGATTGGATGGCAAGAAGGGATAAAGGCGTCCAAGGCCCTGGGGCTCTACCGCCAGCAATATTGTGGCTGCATCTATTCAGAAAAAGACCGGTATCATCCCAGCAATCATAACTGATGGACAATGACTTCGGTAAAGCATTGATTGCTGTCGGCCTACTGCTGGTCGGCATCGGACTGCTCGCAACCTTTGGTATAAAGTTCGGATATCTTGGCAGGCTGCCGGGTGACATCCGCATTGAGCGGGAAAACTTCACCTTGTTTTTCCCTTTTGGCACCTGCCTGTTGATTTCTGTACTGCTTTCTCTGCTTTTCTGGATATTCCGACGTTGAACAAGGTATAGACCTGGCTCCAGGAGGTCACATGCATACCGCTTCACCTGAACCCAAGCTGGGTATTGCTCTCGGTAGCGGCGCGGCCAGAGGACTTGCCCACATCGGCGTACTCAAAGTACTCGAAGAGGCAGATGTCCCGATCGATATCATTACCGGGACCTCCATGGGGGCTTTTATCGGTGCCATGTATGCTGCAGGCGTTCCGGTTGCGCAAATGGAACAGGTTGCTCTGGAGATCGACTGGATCAGTATGGCCAGACTACTCGCTCCGGTTATGCCGACATCAGGGTTATCCGACGGCAAAAAGCTTGTCGCGTTTATGGCCGAGTTACTGCCGGCAAGAGATTTCAAAGAACTGCGCCGACCTCTGGCGGTGACTGCAACCGATATCAGTACCGGCGAAGCCGTTATCATTAAACAGGGTGACTTGCTCGAGGCACTTCATGCCAGTCTGGCATTCCCCGGAATTTTCTCTCCGGTTCGTTTTGGTCAACGCTTTCTGGTCGATGGTGGCCTTTGCAACCCGATCCCGACTGAAGCTGCTCGCAATCTTGGTGCTGAGAAAATAGTAGGTGTCTGCACTATCCCTGCAGTTATCAAGCAAACGCCGGAGACTTTTTTGCCGACCAGACACGGTGGTTCCATGATCATCAGCCGTTGGCGTGACTTCTTCAGCACGCGCAGAATTGAGCAGGCGTTTCGTGCTGCTCTGGGTCAAGAAGCAGAGGGAACATCTGAGGATGAAGCAGACAACCTGAAGGTTCCAAATATATTTCGTGTCTGCGCCCAGAGCGTCGCCATAATGGAGAATGTCATCAATGATCTCCAGATGCGCCAGAGCCCTCCTGACTTGATTATCAGACCCCCGCTCAAAGCAATCACTTTGCTCGAATTTCATCGGGCTAAAGAAGCGATTGCCGCAGGCGAAGCAGCGACAAGAATCGCGTTGCCTGAGATCAGACAACTGCTCAAAACGGCTTGAATGAGCACATTACCCTGCTAACATGTTGATATGACTATTTCCTTTCAACCAAAAACATTAACCAGGAGGCAATCATGATCGAACTACTCGAGAAAACATTGTTGACCGCAGTTGGAGCGATGACCCTAACACAGAAGAAAGCCGAAGAATTGTTGCAGGATCTGCGAGAGCAGTTGAACGTCAGTGAAGAAGAAGGTAAGGCTTTTTTACAGAAGATTCAGGACGCTGCTGCTGAAAACCAGAAAAAACTTCAGGAGCAGGCCATGGAGGAAGTCAAAAAATCCTGTGAGCGCATGGGAGTGGTGACCAGTGCGGAGTTTGACAAGCTGAAGAAAAAGGTTTCCCAACTGGAAAAGAAGATTCAACAAAATTCTTCTGAAGCAAAATGATTCGGACATAGTTTATGCTGCCATTCTTCCGCGTCAACCGAAATATCAGGACAATCCGACGCTACAGAACCATTCTCGGGGTTCTGATCAAGTATGGTTTCGGTCAATTTGTTGAACAGCTTAACATCGATTACTACCTTGAACTCGGCAAACGGATCGTCACTTTCGGCAAGATGCCTAAGGAACTGGAACGATTAAGCCAGCCGCAACGGCTGCGATTGGTTATGGAGGAACTGGGGCCGACATTTATCAAGCTTGGTCAGTTGCTCTCTACCCGCCCCGACGTTTTGAGCAAAGACTACATTAAGGAATTCAGCAAACTACAGGACAAAGCTCCAGCGGTGACGCTCGCAGAGATCAACGCACAGATCCTGCGAGAGCTGGGCCTTCCTGTCGAAGAACTGTTTGCTGAATTCTCCAATGAACCCCTTGCTGCAGCCAGCATTGCTCAGGTCCATCGCGGCAGGCTGAAAAGTGGGGAAGAAGTTGTTTTTAAAATTAGACGGCCGGGCATTGCCAAAATTATTGAAACCGATATTGATGTACTGATGGGACTGGCTTATCTGATTGAACAGCATGTTCCTGCGATCGCTCTCTACGATCCGGTCGGTCTCGTCAAGGAATTCCGGCGCAATATCATGCGGGAAATAAATTTTACTCGTGAAGGACGTACTGTCGATCGATTTGCGCTTAATTTTGCTGACAGCGAGACGGTATACACTCCAAAAGTTTACTGGGATTATACCGGAGAGCTTATCCTGACAATGGAGTATGTGCCGGGAATCAAGATTTCGGAACTGGAACAACTAACAGCTCAAGGCTACGATCTCAAGGAGATTGCCCGTCGTGGCGCAGACGCCTTCCTCAAGCAGGTTCTGGATTATGGCCTGTTTCATGGAGACCCGCACCCCGGCAACGTCTTCATACTTCCCGGCCAGATTATCTGTATGCTCGATTACGGAATGGTCGGGCGTCTCGGTCAGGATCTCAAGGATCAATTGATTGACCTCCTGCAAGCCCTGCTTGAAAGGAACGTGGATCTTATCATCTCTCAATTGCTGTATTCGGGAGATTTAGCTGACGACTCAGACTTGAAGAATCTAAAACGCGACCTGCATGACTTTATCGAGGACTACTACGACATTCTTTTGCAAGATATCAGGGTCGGCAAACTTCTTTCAGAGTTTATTGAAATATTGACGCACTATCGTATTCATTTTCCTGCGGACTATAT
>JAVVDT010000224.1:0-3858 GCA_032250875.1 Desulfuromonadales bacterium
CAGCACCAGGACTGCCGGCAGCGGTCTTTTCTCATCGAGAAACAGAATGATCGGCAACCTCTCCACTACGGGGCAGAACCCATAGCTGACTGAACCAGTACCACGCTGTGCCGTGCGCGTCCCTGGCGGTCAAGGTGTATTTGCTGCGTCGTCCGGAAATAGGTTGCAACGCTTCGATTTCGTAGAGACCTTCCTGTTCACTCAACTGCCTGACCAGACATTCAGACTGCCCCGGGACAAAACAACGCAACGTACTGCTGTCGATGTCCTGATTCAAGTAAAACCTTAACTTTGGTGGGTTTTCCTCTTTAATAACAGGACTTTTTGGAGACACTACATGGATTGATAAACTTTCCATGGAGAGCTTACCGCTAAACCCAGAGAGAGAGGCATAATCACCTCCCACAGGGAAACGCGGCAAACTGAAAAGATCTTGATCGACATCGACAACACCAGACTGTTGCCCGAATGCCGCGGTGAAGCCGGCACTTTTCACCAAGTCAATCAACTCTGGTGCAAATTCACCATAGGGATAGGCAAACAGCTCTGGAGTCAAACCCAGCTGGGTCGCGAAAGCCTGTTGAGAGCGATTCAGATCTGACGAGATGCGCGCAACCCAATCAGCATCACCTTCAGAATCCAGCCTGTCGAGTAAATAGTCATGACTGGCGGAATGGTTACCAATTTCAACGCCCTCGTCCTGTAGCTCTCTGAGTTCCTGCCAACTGAGATACTCTTCCCCGCCGACGGTATCCGTACTGACAAAGAGCGTCGCCGGGTAACCATATTCCTTTAATAAAGGCCAGCCATCGGTTTTGAAGGATCGATAAGCATCATCAACCGTGATGACAGCACAGCGTTTCGGCAGACTGATTTCTTTTTTCAGGCGTTCGACGACTTGTCCAAGCTTAAGCACAGTAACCTTTTCCTGAACCAACAGATCAAGATGAGCACGAAAATCCTCAAGGGATGTATTGGTAGAAGGATAACGCGAGTCGTTAAATCGATGGTAAACGAAGACATTCGCCTGGCCGGCAAACACAGTCTCAGCAAGGAGAAGCAGAATCAGCAAACCCAAAGGCAGTGCTCTCAACAACTTGTCACGGTTAATCCTTGCCACTTCTCGGCTGCTTGACTTTCGAGCGCAGATAACGGCGGATACTGTTGCGTGCACGCGGCATAATGGCCCATTCCAACCATTTCGGCAGCACGGTCGGATGATCGGCTGTTTCGACATCGATCTGGTCTCCGTCCATCAAACGAGCCTTAAGTTGACGAGTCTTGCCATTGATACGCACCCGAACAGCATGTAAACCAAGCTGTTCATGAATATCGAAAGCAAAGTCGAGAGCACTGCTCCCTTCCGGCAGCGAACGAACGTCACCCTGTGGTGTATAGACCTGAATTGAAGCAGAAGCCAGTCGCAGGCTTTCCATGTCAAAAGCCGACTCACCCTCAATCAGCGACTGCATCAGATCTTCGAAACTCGAACTGCGAAATTCAAAGCCCGGAGCCAGAACTCCTGATTCATTGAATCGCGACAGTTTACGCGTGGTTATTTCAACCCGCAAGCGGATTTCGCCGGCTTGCACACTGGTCTTCAGCGCTTGATAACCGTGTTGCGACGGAACATGCAGATGATCCCGCAGTTTGCCGGGGATTGGCGGGTACAGGCGGTGCAGCAGCCCAAGAGCGTGATAGGCATCCATGGAACGATCGACCAGTATATCCAGAGTATAGAGAGCAGGCAGGCCACGAGCGGTGGCACGAGCGGCAATGATGGAGAACGGCCTCCAACGATCTTTGACCAGAGCATCGATTTTGTAATGCTCGAGGATATTGTGAACTTCAGAGCGGATGCGGCCAAGGGTGGCCTCATGCACTTTTCTCATCTCAGTAACAGCGGCATCGTAATGCACGGCTCTGGTCGGATAGAGGATAATCAATGACAGTGCGTCAAGCTCTGAAGCAACACGCCCCATCCCGAGGTGTCTGGCCAGAGGGACGTAGATAGTACGCGTTTCCTCGGCAATCAGCCGCTGCTTTGCGGGGTCAAGAGCCCGGATTGTCTGCAGGTTGTCGATGCGGTCCCAGAATTTAAGGCACAGGACCCGAATGTCTCTTACCGCAATGAGAACCTGTTTGCGATAAGTTTGCTCCTTCAAAACACTGCGGCTGAGGAGATCGTCATCGACCTTGGTCAGTCCATCGACCAAGAGCCCAATCTCCATGCCAAACATTTCACTGACATCTTCAAGGGTGGTTGAGGTGTCTTCGACAACGTCATGCAGGAGGGCAGCAATGACCGATGCAAAGTCCATCCAGTGCCGGGCAGCCATATGTGCGACACGCAGGGGATGAAAGAAATAAGGTTCGCCGGATTTGCGAACCTGCTGGCTATGAGCTTGCTGCGCGAGACTGATCGCTTTCTGCAGGCTTTCAATCGATTCGTCGAGAACTTTCTCGCTGAGGCTCCCACCATGATGCGTAACCAGTAATTCCATGATCTCATTGATCAGGCGATGCTGGCGTTTTCCATCATAATTTTCCGGCTTGTCGGGTCGGGATATCGGTTGACGAATACTTTCCATGTAACCACGTTTCCACGCAAAGAGATAAAGTTTAATAGTAAAACAGAAACGGAAGACGCGCAACTGGGTTGCCGGCCTGTATTGCCAGCCTGGCAGATAACATATCAAGGCTCCATTAACCTGGAGGCCACCCCATATCCCGACCGCCCAACAGGTGGAAATGGATATGCCAGACGACTTGACCGCCGGCCTCGTTGCAATTATTGACCATTCGAAAACCATCATCGGAAAAGCCCATATCATGAGCAATTTTCCCTGCAACCTGGAAGATGTGACCGATCAGTTCGTTATCAGCGGTTGTCAGGTCAAGAGTGGTGCGGATATGTTTGCGTGGCACGATCAGATAGTGTTTGGGGGCCTGGGGATTAATGTCCTCAAGGACAACGACCCGGTCATCCTGATAGACAGGTTTACTCGGGATCTCTCCAGAGATAATTTTACAAAAGATGCATTTGTCCGGCATGTTCTTCTCCTTCCATAGAACTCGTGTCATTAATGTCCCCATCCAGGGGGATAACATGCCATCGCTCACGGGCGGCACGTTTGCCTAGTTCCAGATTATGACTGAACAGAATCAATTGTCCATCCGCTGCAGCAAGATCAATCAGATTGAGGGTGGTCGCCAGACGCTTCTGGTCGAGATGAACAAACGGGTCATCAAGCATCAATGGCAAAGAGCGACCGTCATCCCGGACTTTCGCCAAGGCAATGCGCAATGCCACATAGATTGCATCAACCGTCCCTTTGCTGAAGTGTTCAGCGGGAACCCAGCGACGATCACCCACCTGCACCGAAGGCACCATATTCTCATCGAGTTTCAGAGCAGGATATCGTCCGTCACTCATCTTTCTGAACAGTTTGCTTGCTTCATGGTTCAAACGCGCCAAGTGAGAACGGCTGAACTCATCAACAGCTCCAACGAGCAGATTGATTGCTTTGCGCAAAACCGAGATGCGTTCTTCCAACTCCTGCTTGCGTTGAGGCAGAGCTGTCTCAGTATTTTTGATTCGTGGCTGCCTATCGACAGAGAGCTCATTGAGTTGTCGACGCAAATCTTGCAATTGCAGCTGTTTCTTCTTGAATTCTACCTCGAAATCAGCCATCAGCACTTCCAGTTCCGCGAGCTCTTGCTTTGCTTCTTCAGAGCCTGATGGCGCATCGGTAACTTCGGCAACTTCGGCAACTTCGGCAACTTCGGCAACTTCGGCAACTTCGGCAACTTCGGCAACTTCGGCAACTTCGGCAACTTCGGCAACTTCGGCAACTT
>JAVVDT010000225.1:0-3851 GCA_032250875.1 Desulfuromonadales bacterium
GTTTCAGCCATGTCCTGAATCGGATCGAGGCACAAACACGCCTTTCTCTGACCTACGATCAGGGGAAGGAAATGACAGCACATCAACAGCTGACGGCGGCCACCGGGGTCAAAGTCTACTTTGCCGATCCGCACAGTCCCTGGCAGCGAGGGATTAATGAGAACACGAACGGATTGCTGCGTCAGTACCTTCCCAAGGGAAGCGATTTGAGCCAGTATACGCAAGAGGAGTTGGACGCGATTGCCTGGAAACTGAACACCAGGCCACGCAAGTCGCTGGGCTTCAAATGCCCGGCGGAGCTTTTCACTCCAGACGATTTTGACTTTAAGAAGCATCATGCGTCACTTTTTGCACTTGGTGATTGAAACCGCCCTGCCAATCCGAGGATGCGCGTACTTTTTGAGGACACGATCGATAAAGGCATGTGGCAGCTTTTGTGGATGCCGCCGTCCCTGCCGTATATTGAGCCAAGTGGAGTATACCGGGATAAGGATGTCTTGACCAAGGCTCTTGTGTTTTCCTCTTGGAGCGCTGTTCCGGACGCGGTTGCGTCAATCTGCTCCTACGAAGCCGAACGGAAGATGATCGCCGGAACCTCGGTTTCCCACAGCGAACTCTATGACAAGATTAAACCATTGCTGCGGTTTGCGGTGGCCTCAAACGACAATCGTCTGACAGGTATGCCGGTCATTGCTTGGTTGCTGCCGTCGCCAACCCTTGCCACTACAATAGATCCGCTTGAGATTGCGCTTCGTCGTGGACGTGGACCACTGGACGCACAGGAGCTGAGGAACGAGGTCAAGGCTATTTGCCTCAGTTTGGTCGAAACCCTGCCTGATGCCGGGGAAGGGACGCGAGCCGATGAGCGATGGTATTGGGCGGCTCCCATTCTTCTCGATTCCCATAATGGGCTGTTGGACTGGTGTAAGAACCATTCGGGATGGAGGTCCGCTACGCCGGACCATGAATCAGGTACTCGTTTCAAAGATCACATCGACCTGCTGGTCAGCATGGCGGAGGGTAACATTCCTCTCGGCCCTCAGCCGGATGATCTGGTCGATGTGCTTTGCGATCTCGCTCTTGCCGGTCCTGGCGTGTGTGCTTTACGAGCACTTCGCCGTATCGGTGCCGGGCTCGATGCGGCCGATCCGAACCTTCTGTCGGCCGCAGCCAGAATCGCATCCGGCTTCCGATCTCTTTTCAATATGCCGGAGACGATTGCCATGCTGCGAGGCTCGGGCGAGGACACTTATTGGCGGTTGACGCTTCAGTACGGTATCGACGGCAATCTCCAATCGGTACTCGACGAATATGTGCATGTCCTTCGAGAGTCTTTGGGCCTCCAAGAGCACTCACCGGAAGGACAGGTGGCTGGCATAGCCGATTGCATCCAATCGGTGTTGTCATTGCGGACCGCTCAGATTCGAATCGACGAAATAAAGATGTCGGGCGACGGCTTTGCTCTTGATGATTTCAACACCCGCTGTCGTTTCGCGCTCCGGTTCGGGGATATTCGAGACGACAACAACCAGGCTCTCGTTCGCGCCGACTCGGTGCGGGATGCCTTCAACTCACCGTTTCGTCCCTTCGTTCTGGCGTCGACCTCGATTGGTCAGGAAGGATTGGATTTCCACACTTGGTGCCATGCGGTGGTCCATTGGAACCTGCCTTCCAATCCCGTTGATCTTGAACAACGCGAAGGCCGGGTTCATCGCTATAAAGGGCATGCTGTCAGGAAGAATGTTGCGGAACGGTATGGTCTGACTGCTCTTTCTGGGGCTTATGAGGAAGGCGACCCGTGGCAAACGCTTTTCCAAATCGCGGCCCGAGGCAAATCCAATGGGCATTCCGATCTCATCCCGTATTGGATCTTCGAGGATGGTTCTGCCCGGGTGGAGCGCCGCATTCCACTGCTCCCGTACAGCAAAGAGGTTGGGAAACTCAAACGGCTGAAGCAAGGGTTGGCCCTCTATCGGATGGTTTTCGGTCAGCCCCGCCAGGAGGACCTGCTGTTCAGCCTTAGTCAGAACGGTAACCATGAGTCAGCAGATTTGGCCGACTGGCTGATTTCGCTTCAGCCCCCGGAAATTGTTTTGAATGATGAATCGGAGGACATGAGTTCTCCAGGGAAGAGCTTGCTTTCCCAGGAGGGGCAATGAATCAGCAGACGCAGCCATCACCAAGAGAGCATCATTTCTACGTTGCGATAGCCAAGTTCCTTTTCCACCATCCGGAGCATGGCATCGTATCAGTGCGGGACCCGATCAAGATCAAGGACGCAGAGAAATACGGGCTCAGCCCTCTCATACTCTATGGATTGACTGTTGCCGGATTGCCCATTCGGTGGATGACCTTTACCCCAGTCGACCAGCCCAGAGCCTTCCAGGATGTTCTTCTGGAAGCGTGGTGTAACGCTAAGGGCTTGCGTGGCCGACCGGACATCCTGTTGATCAACCGCCTCCTCGCAGCGGCCAGCCCTGAACTGGTGGCGGAAATGGCAAAAATCGGAGTCCAGGTCGAGGTCGCCGGTGCAAAGGAGAAATCTCTTCCAGGTTCCCTGCGCTCAGCTCAGGACTCCAGTCGGTGGCTGCTGAGGAAGCACGCCGGAAAAGACCCCTCTATTACCGGACCCATCCAAGACCTTTGTCAGTACGCGCAATATGACCACGATTTTCGTGTCAGGGATGGCCACAAAGGCGTGAACAGCCGCGAGGTTGAAAACAGAATCCAGCAGTGGCTGGCCTTACCGGCGCAAGTTCCGGAGCAAACAGCGACTGGTGGACTCGACTGGGAACTCGGTCCATGGGTGTCATCCTGGGAATCCTCACTGCCGCCCGATCAGCCCCGTTATTTCAGCATCGACGGGTTCGATGGCAGGACCTGGCTACTGACAGGTGAGAAGGAACCGGAGGAAATCATTGAGGAGGATGATTTCCGGGCCGACAGTGACTATGACAACGCAGCCGAAATCACCAAGAATCTCGTGGCGTGCTGGCCCAATTCGCATGCAAAGATTGCTAAGTGTGCTGGAATCACCCTGCGGGAACTTCAGTGGTTTACCTCGGGGAAGGCCCCCCTTGACCGGCATTCACGCTTTGATCTGGAGGACTTGCTCGGCATCGAATATGACGACAGCATGGGGAGCTATGTAGGGGCCGGGCCTTATGTCCTGGTGGCTCACAAACCCCAGGCTATCAAGGAGGCCTACGAATCCATTTCCAAGGGCGGAGATGCACGTCCTTGTGAGATTGTCCCTCTCCAAGGAACCGTAGACCCAAGCTGGCGATACGTGCTGATCAACACGTATGGAGAACCCCCGAGCATTGTGATGATGCCTCGCGGAGCAAAAATCACGGAGCGTCTTCCTGACCTGCTTATGAATTATGCAGGTACCACGGCTGTCGCTCCGGAGTTCTACCGGGATGTCGTTTCTACCTGCGCCCGGGCCTGCCGCGAACCTGCCGCCAACATCCGGGAGATGAAAGACTTTGTGAAACGCTACGAAGCGCACTGGGCAGATTGCGCCTGGCAGCCGGAGTGAACCTGTCTGGTTGAGTCAAAACGCGGGGATTGAGATCAGTGGAAAAGGCAGAAACATCATTCGGGCAGAAAAAATTGGGCCGTAAACACCTCAAAAACTAAGGTTCGCATCCCTTGACTGGCTCACAGTATTTTGGAAAATCATTTTGGGGATTGTTCACCTCGGAGGAAACTCGAACGGCATTCAGCATATCAGCGGGGAAAGGAGTGAAAAACATTTTCTGTTTTTCGACATCGGTCATCTCACGATCCAACCAAGTGTCGAACTCGGACGGAGAGAGAATGACAGGCATTCGATCGTGAATTTTTGC
>JAVVDT010000226.1:0-3817 GCA_032250875.1 Desulfuromonadales bacterium
GGATAATTTTCAGGCTGGTTTCTTCGAACAGAATGTGGATGAGCGTGTCATTCTCGGTTACGGGCATTTCCGGTTTGTCCTTATCGGTAAATTTCGTGTCATGATTCAGGGAGGGAATATTAACATAGCAGACCCTCTTGACGGGGAAAAATTCCGTCGAATCCATCGTTGCGCAGAGGGGTGAGGTACATGCGTTTTCGTTTGCAAATGCCTTGACCGCTTGTCTTGCCACGATAAAGTTAAGGTCAATCGGGAGGCCCTGCCATGAAAAACATCTTTGTTGTCGCCCTCGGCGATTTCAACCGCCGGCTTTTACAGACCATCCGCAATGCTGATGATTATCGCTTTCACTCGCTGCTCCCAGCGGCCAAAATGGTGGCTGCGCCGGAGTATCCCATGGCCGATCTTCTCGATGAGGCACAGCGCGAAATCAAAACATTCGAAGGCACGGTCGATGCCATCGTCGGCTACTGGGATTTCCCCACAACGCTCATGCTGCCGACCCTGCGCCAAATGGCCGGCCTGCCGACCACGTCTGCCGAAAGCGTTTTGCGTTGCGTGCACAAGTACTGGAGTCGGATTCTCCAGCGCGAAGCCGCTCCTGATCTGATTCCGCGGTTTGTTGCCTTCGACCCTTTCGCTGACGATCCTTTCTCCATAATCGATCTGGATTTCCCTTACTGGATCAAGCCGATCAAGGCCCATTCATCGATCCTCGGTTTTCGCATCGAAAGGCGAGAGGATTTTCAGGTGGTGCTGCCACAGATCAGAGAGCGGATCGGCCGGTTTTCCGAACCGTTCAATTATCTGTTCGAACGGGCCGAAGTGCCTCCTGAAATCAGTGCTGTGAACGGTAACTACTGTCTTGCTGAAGAGATTATAACTGCTGAAAACCAGTGCACTCTGGAAGGTTATGTCTTCAATGGCGAAGCCAACGTATACGGCGTTGTCGATTCATTGCGTGAAGAGAACCGTTCGAGCTTCAATCGCTACCATTACCCTTCCCGGTTACCGGGAGCTGTACAGCAACGGATGATCGAGGTCACTGAACACGTCTTGAGTAAAATCGGGCTCGACAACGAACCGTTTAATATCGAGTTTTTCCATAATCCCGAAACCGACAGCCTCTCGCTGCTCGAAATCAATCCGCGTATCTCCAAATCGCATTGTCCGCTCTTTTTTATGGTCGAAGGCGCTTCCCATCACGAAGTCATGGTGGAGCTGGCCCTCGGCCTCCGGCCAAAATTTCCGCATGGTGGAGGCACCTATCCGATGGCAACCAAGTTCATGGTGCGCCGCTATGAAGGTGATGCTTTAGTGCGGCGCATTCCCCGTCCGGAAGAAATCGCCGCCATGCAACAGAAAATCGACGGCATCATGGTCAAGCTCTTGACGAACGAGGGCGAACGGCTCTCTGACTTGGCCGATCAGGATAGCTACAGCTTCGAATATGCCAACATCTTTATCGGCGGGCAAAGCGAGGAAGACCTGCAGGATAAATACCATCGCTGCATGGACCTTCTGCCCTTTGAATTTGAATCGCTGCCGGATGAGGAGTTATGATGCAGTACCTGTCGTCGTTCCCCTACGAAGTCAAGACGATCGAAAACGTCTGGATTCCGATGACCGACGGCATCCACCTGGCCGGGCGCCTCTGGCTTCCCGAAGGCTGCGAGCATGAGCCAGTGCCGGCTGTTCTCGAATACATCCCCTACCGCAAGCGCGATTTCACACGACTGCGTGATACCGAGCATCACCATTATTATGCCGGCCATGGCTATGCGTCCCTGCGCGTCGACCTGCGCGGCAGCGGTGACTCCGAAGGGATTTTACGCGACGAATATCTGGAACAGGAACTGGCCGATGGCGAGGAACTCCTGGCCTGGTTGGCCGGGCAGCCCTGGTGTACCGGCAAAATCGGCATCATCGGTATTTCCTGGGGAGGTTTCAACGGCTTGCAGATCGCGGCTCGTCGACCACCTGAACTGAAAGCGGTCGTCAGTGTCGCCTCTACCGATGATCGTTACGCTGATGACGTTCACTATATGGGGGGCTGCCTGCTTGGTGACAACCTGTCCTGGTCCAGCGTGATGTTTGCCTATAACTCGATGCCGCCCGACCCGCAGATCGTCGGTGATGACTGGCGCAGCATGTGGTTCGAGCGTCTCGAAAACAGCGGCCTCTGGCTCGATACCTGGCTGCAGCACCAGCATCGTGATGCTTACTGGCAGCATGGCTCGGTTTGCGAAGACTACAGCGCGGTCGAAGCACCGGTCATGACAGTCAGCGGTTGGGCCGACGGTTATACCAATGCGGTCTTCCGTATGCTTGAACACCTGAAATGTCCACGCGTTGGCCTGGTCGGACCTTGGAGTCACCGTTATCCGCATGACGGCATCCCCGGTCCAGCCATCGGCTTTCTGCAGGAAGTGGTGCGCTGGTGGGATTATTGGCTGAAGGGTAAGCAGAACGGCATCATGGATGGACCGATGCTGCGCGCGTACATGCTGGACAGTGTGCCGCCGACAACCAGTTATAAGACGCGGCCGGGACGCTGGATTGCCGAAGAAGAATGGCCCTCGTCGAACATCAAGACCAAATCTTATACCCTCGGCTGGCGCGGCATCATACCGGGCTTCGGTCATGCTCCCGAAGTGCTGGAAACCATCCGGTCACCTTTGAGCGTTGGCTTGTTTGCCGGTAAATGGTGCTCCTACAGCGCGACACCAGATCTGCCCCACGACCAGCGCCAGGAGGATGGCGGCGCCCTGGTTTTCGACAGCGAACCGCTGGAACAAACGTTACAGATTCTCGGTTGTCCGGAAGTCGAACTGGTCCTGTCCGCCGACCAGCCGGTCGCCATGGTCGCGGTTCGTCTGTCTGACCTCGCAGCTGACGACAAGGCGACAAGGGTCACCTATGGCGTGCTGAACCTGACTCACCGTGACAGCCATGCCTATCCCGAACCGCTCGAGCCGGGTCGACACTACCGGGTGCGGATCAGACTCAATGAGGTTGCGCAAATCTTCCCAGCGGGGCACCGATTTCGTATCTCTGTCTCAACGTCCTACTGGCCTCTGGCCTGGCCGCCACCGCGCCCAGTCAGATTGGAAATTTTGACCGGTGCCAGTCGCGTGATCATGCCGGTACGTCAGTCAAGCTCGGCCGATGCGCGGCTTCGACCTTTCGGCGAGCCGCAAGCGGCTGAAAGGCCCATGACCAGACAGCTCGACAAGACCGAGCGCAACTGGCGGGTGATCCGTGATCTGGAATACGACCTTTCCACTCTGGAGGTGATCAAGAACGAAGGTACGATTCTCATCGAGGAGATTGACCTTGAAATGAAAAAGGATGTTCGGGAATGGTATTCTTTTCAAGGCGATGATTTCGATTCAGCGCGTGGTGAAGTGCTCAGTAAACGCGGTTTGCGCCGAGGCGATTGGCATGTTGAGACGGTCACCCGCACGGTTTTGACTTCCGATGCGGAGAACTTTTACCTGCGAGCAGACCTCGACGCCTATGAAAACGAGTTTCGGGTCTATTGCCGGAGCTGGGACAAAGCAATCCCACGCATATTGGTGTAATGAAGAAGGCAGAGCAACGTTCAAAGTCGCGAGCAGGCAGCTCCTCGCTCATCGCGGCGGTTGGCGACCGATCCTGCATGAGCTCTGCGTTTTCGGCAGGAAACGGCGCAGGCGGGCGAAGCACCAGTAGCCAAGCCGGGCCAACGGGCGAACCGGCGACAGGGCCAGCAGCCGGCCGAGCAGGCCGTACATCGAACTGGACGGGAAGGCCTGCCAGATCGCCCGCAGCGCCT
>JAVVDT010000227.1:0-3807 GCA_032250875.1 Desulfuromonadales bacterium
ACTACGCCTCCGCTCAAATCCTTGATTTCCTTGACCTTGCGAAAAATTGCTCGTTTCCAGATCGAAAACTGTGCCTGTGATGTCCGGAGTTTCCGGATTATCACCAACTAACGAACTCTAAGCACTTACCGATAACTGATTGAAGGGCAGATTCGATGATCAACCTTAAGATCGACGGCAAGGATGTCCAGATCGCATCAGGAGCAACCATTCTCGATGCGGCGGAAAAAGTGGCCATCAAAATTCCGACCCTCTGTTACCTGAAAAAGGTCTCGCCAACCGGCGCCTGCCGCATTTGCGCAGTTGAAGTCGAGGGTGCGGACAAGACGATGACCGCCTGCAACACCCGTGCAGTCAATGGCATGGTCGTCACCACCCAATCGGAAAAGCTGACCGCAATTCGACGCCAGATCGTCGAACTGCTGCTGGTCAACCATCCACTTGATTGCCCGGTCTGCGATGCCGGCGGCGAATGCGATTTACAGGACGTCTGCTATTCCCACGATGTCGTACGCCAGCCATTCGAAGCTGACGATGTCAATGCCGACACCATCGACCACTGGCCACTCATCCAGCAGGTGCCCAACCGCTGCATCATGTGTGAGAAGTGCGTCAAGACCTGCCATGAAACCATCGGCTCCAGCGCCCTGTTCGTCAATGAAAGCGGCGACCGGGCGTTTATCGACAAGGATCTCGACAAGTGCGAGTTCTGCGGCAACTGTGTACAGGTTTGCCCGACCGGCACCATGATTTCCAAACCCTTCAAGTTCAAAGCCCGTCCCTGGGAGCTGCGCAAGACACCTTCGGTCTGCACCCTCTGTTCCGCCCAGTGCCAGCTGGATATAAACAGCAAACACGGCAAGGTTTTGCGGATGACCTCTGAGGACGGCGTCACGGTCAACGACGGCAATCTCTGTGTCGGCGGTTTTTTCGGCCACGACTATCTGAACAGCGACCAGCGTCTTACCGCACCTTTGCTGGACCAGCAGGTCACTTCATGGGACAGCGCCATCGGCAAGGTTGTTAGCGAACTCACCCGTCTGCGCGACGAGCAGGGTGGCCAGGCCATTGCCGGTCTGGCTTCGCCGCACTTGACCAACGAAGAGAACTACCTGTTTCAGAAGCTGTTCCGCGTCGCTCTCGGCAGCAACAACATCGATTCCGAAGCCCGTTTCAGCAGCCTGCGTGCCAGTAAGGTGCTGAAAAAACTGCTCAAGCTGAGTGGTGCCAGCAATCATATCGATCGTATCGGTCAGGCGGAAGCGGTGCTGGTGTTCGGCGCTGACCTGCGCTCGGAATCACCGGCGGTCAACTGGCAGGTGCAGCTTGCCTGCCGCAAAAAAGACAGCCGCCTGATCGTCGCCAATCAGCGAAAGGTCAAACTCGTCAGACAGGCGGAAAGTTTCCTGCAGTACCGCGCCGGCAGCGAAGCGTATCTCGCCGCAGCCCTGACCAAACTGTTGATTGATAAAGGCCAGGCAGACAATGAGTTTCTTAAGCGCTATGTCGATAATCGCGACGAGCTGGAAACCTATCTGAAAGGGCTCGATCTTGATGCGGCCTGTACAGCAACCGGTGTCAGTCGCACACACCTGGAAGAGGCCGCCGACCATATCGGCCAAGCCGCTTCCGTGGCAATCCTCTTCGGTCGCGACATCATGGGCTCAGCCCAGGCGGAAGCTGCTGTTGCGGCCCTGTCCAACCTGGCCCTGGTCAGCGGTGCCTTGCATGGCGATAGCGGCGGACTTTTCCCGGTTGGCGGCAAAGGCAATATGCAGGGGCTTATAGATGCCGGCGTTGCGCCCGAATTTCTGCCTGGACTGCTGGATTACACCGCCGGCAAGGAGAAGTTTGCAACCTCATGGCATACCACGCTGCCGGAGGGCGGCGCTGACGCCAACGGGATTCTGGCCGGGATCGAAGCGGGCACCATCCATGCTCTTTTTCTCGCCGGCGTAAACCCTCTGGTCGGCTTTCCTGAAAGTGCTCGCTGGCGCAATGCTATGCAGAAACTTGACATCCTTGTCGTTCAGGACATCCTGGCCAGCGAGCTGACGCGCCTGGCAACCGTTGTTCTGCCCGGAGCCGCCAGCGCCGAAAAGCGTGGCAGCGTGACTGCTCTTGATCAGCGCGTTAACAAGCTGAGAGTTGCCGTGGCTCCCCCTGGTGAAGCTCGACCCGACCTCGCCATTTTCAGTGATCTCTTTGCACGTCTGACCGGCAAGCCGGAGCCGAGCGAAAAAGCCATTCACCAGGAGATGATGGAGCTCAGCGGAGATTACGCTGACATCTGCCTGGACCTTGAGCAGCGCAGCTTCTGCTGGAAACTGCCCTACGTTCCTGCTGAACATGATCTTCTGGCAGCGACTCCCGAATTATCAGAACCTGCACCGGCTGATCTAAAATTGTTGGTCGGCAAGTGTCCTTTCCAGTTCGGCAGCACAACGACGTATTCCGCCGCTAACAACGAGCTGGCCCCGGCAGGGATCATTTTCGTCAACCCTGAGGATGCCGGCAAACTTGGTGTCGTCAACGGTGGTCATCTCAAGGTCACTGGTCCGGCCGGATCGGCACGCGGCAAGGTTGTCGTTCATGCCATGGTTCCCCCGGGCCTGCTCACTGCGTCAGACAACTTCGCCGATATGAATATTCAGCAGATTATGCCGAGCGGCAGCAACTGCGTTAAGGTCACTGCAGCCAAGGGATAATCCGTTATTGAATTGAATGACCAACACTCCGCACTGAGGAGTGTTGGTTTTATTGTTAAGCAAGGCATGGTTTCAGATCTCTCCAGAGTATCGTCACTTTATTCTTTCCTCACTTCTCAATGTATCTTTCTCACTTTCGAATACCCTTTGCGCTGTTTGCACCTTTGCGCTAAATTGTTGCAGCTGTAAAATGACGGGCGCCCCCCATAAAAGGGACTGCCTCCTATTTGACAATCTGGAGAGTAAAATGACCATCCAATCCTGCGATTATCGTGACAAGATCAGCTACAATGACGAAAAAGCCTGCAAGGTCGTTTTGACCGAGTGTGCCCACGCCCGCACGACTCTCTGGTGCCTCAAACCGGGCCAGCACATTCATCCCCACATCCACGCCGGCGATCACGTCTGGGTCGTGCTGCAAGGACAGGGACATTTCCTGACAGAAGGACAAGAGAAACTTCCAATCGGCGAGGGGACCATCCTTTCTGCTCCCGCCGGGATTTCTCACGGCATTGACAATACCGGCAGAGTCGGGTTGGTCTTTGCCAGCATTTCTGCCGGGTAGTGGAGTGAAGGTGAAATTGAGAGCCTCTTCATCAATGACTACCTTAATCTTGTAAAAGATTAGAAAGGTTGAGTCTCCATCAATTTTCCTATATATTGATAATCTAATCAATAGAAGGGGAGCTTATGAAGTCTTTACTGATTCTTGTTGGTGTCTTTGCTGCGTGGTACATTCTCAACCGTTGGATTCTGCCGCATTTCGGTGTGCAGACCTGACTCTCCGGTACCTGTGATCTCCCCGTGCGGGAGGATGAAGAATCCGGCGACAAAAACGAAACCAGCGATAAAAATTCTTGAGCCACCGTTTGTTAAAACACAAAAGAGCCTCGACCGGACGGTCGAGGCTCTTTTGTGATTACTCTTTTTCGCAAAGGTTCCTTAGCGCAGGCTCGTGGCACAACGCGGACAGGTAAACATACTGGTTGAAGGAACCTTGTGCCCGCACGTCGGGCAATTGAACCAATAACGACAATATTTGCACTGGGGATCGGAGAGCCCTTGCTTCTTTTTGCACTTGGGGCACATGCGGTACATC
>JAVVDT010000228.1:0-3804 GCA_032250875.1 Desulfuromonadales bacterium
GAGCTGCAAACGAGCTAAAATCTGTTCTCAAACATCCAAATTTTCGCTTCGGTCCGTATAGTCCGACAGTCTCCTAGAGCCGCTCTCCATTCATTGATTTAACAGTTGAAGCGTTGATTTCTAATTGTTCTTTTCTCTGTAGTTTTTGATCGCTTCATGAAGCGCATCAGCCGCCAGGTTGGAACAATGCATCTTCTGCGCCGGCAGACCATCGAGAGCTTCGGCAACCGCCTGGTTGCTTAATTCCATAGCTTCATCGATAGTCTTGCCGATAGCCATTTCCGTCACCATTGAAGAGGTCGCAATAGCCGCACCACAGCCAAAGGTCTTGAATTTGACATCTTTGATGATATTGTCTTCAACCTTGAGGAATATCTTCATGATATCACCGCAAGAGGCATTGCCAACTTCCCCTACACCATTGGCGTCTGCAATCTCCCCCACGTTGCGCGGATTGGTAAAATGATCCATAACCTTGTCAGTGTACATATGTTTATTCTCCAGAATGCGACGAGTAATGAGTAACAGCGGTGAAATTTAAATTCGTCTCACCGTTTCACAGGTTTCGCAACCTTCGGCAGTTCTGCCGCAGTTGTACAATGGGCTCATATCGCGTAGGCGCTGCACTGTCGCCGGCAGAACTTCCAGAACTTTATCTATTTCTTCGGCAGTGGTTTCCGGACCGAGGCTGAAGCGCGTACTCGAATGCGCCAGCGTCACCTCAACGCACATCGCGCCCATTACATGGGAGGGCTCAAGAGAACCGGAAGTACAGGCAGAACCGGATGATGCAGCGATGCCAAACATATCGAGATTGAGCAGCAATGACTCTCCTTCGATATAAGCAAAACTGACATTCAGGGTGTTTGGCAGGCGCTGGTCCCGATCCGGCGTGCCATTCAACTTGATATCAGGAACCTGTTTGAAAATCCCGTCTTCCAGTCGGTCGCGCAGGAGGCGGACACGCTTGTAATAATCATCAAGCTCTGCAACGGCAATCTCACAGGCCTTGCCGAGACCGACAATCCCGGCAACATTCTGGGTGCCGGCACGTCGATTACGTTCTTGATGACCACCATGAAGGAACGTTGCCATGCGCGTGCCACGCCGAATATAAATGGCTCCGATCCCTTTGGGGGCACCAATCTTGTGACCGGAGATTACCAGGAGATCCACATTGGTTTTCTGCACATCAACCGGGACTTTGCCGACTGCCTGAACGGCATCAGTATGAAAGCGAACATTATATTTTCTGGCGATCCTGCCGATCTCCTCAATCGGGTAAATATTACCGGTTTCATTGTTGGCCCACATCACTGAGATCAAAACGGTTTTATCGGTAATCGCCTTTTCAAGATCAGTCAGATTGAGTTGCCCATCCTTATCCACCGGCAGAAAAGTGACCTCATAGCCATCTTTTGCCAGAGACTCACAGGTTTCCAGTACGGCAGGATGTTCTATCGCCGTAGTGATGACATGATTGCCTTTTTCTTTGAGGGCGGCCAGGGTTCCCTTAATCGCCATATTATCCCCCTCGGTGCCACAAGACACGAACACGATCTCTGCGGGAGAGGCATTGATCAAGGCGGCCATCTGCTCCCGGGCTTTTTCAAGAGCTCCGGATACCTGGCGACCGGCCCAGTGCACGCTCGAAGGGTTGCCGAATTGCTCTTTATAAAATGGCAGCATAACCTCTAGCACTTCAGGCCTGACCGGCGAGGTTGCGTTATAATCCAGGTAAATACGGTTCACCTTCAATCCTCCACTAAATCAATGTTAGGTTGCAACTATTCAGCACTTAAGCGAGAGCATCTGGTCTGCAGCCATTGCCTGCGTACAACGTTGTCACTTAACTTCCCGCAGGCAATGGCTGCTGCCCACATGCTGTGCCGTTGAGTCAGGGAGCTGAATCGTTGAGTTAAATTTTGAGTTCTTAAATTCAAGGTCATTGCTATGCTTTTCACCACGATAATGCATATCAGTCATCCCGAATCAAGAATTTGCCTGAGTCAGCTTGCGCTGGGCTTCTTCGGTCAGATCAGCAAGGGTGATCGAGGCGAGAAATTGCCGAATCCGTTCGGCAAGACCGTGCCAGACGTTGTGCGTCACACACTGATCATCACAAACACAACCGTTTTTCTGATCCATGCAGGAAACCGGCACCAGTGACTCTTCGACACTGTCGATAATTTCATCGACCTGAATTTCCTGAGCCGGCCTGGCGAGCAGGTATCCACCTCCTGGGCCACGCACGCTCTTGACAATTTTACCGCGACGCAACTTGACAAAAAGCTGTTCAAGGTAGGTCAGAGAGATATTCTCACGCAGTGAAATGTCGCGCAGGGTTACCGGTGAACCGTGTGAGTAGAGATTCAGGTTGACCATGGCGCGCACCGCATATTGTGCCTTGGTGGACATCCTCATGACTCAGGCCTCACTCTTCTCCGTTTTACGGGAACGTGCGGAGTCAGCGGCCTTGCTTCCCGGTTTAGCTTTGGCCTCGGAGGGCCGGGTCGTACTGCTGCGCTTAGCAGAGGCTTTGGCTGTTGGCCTCGACTCGGCCTTTTCAAGGCGAACTGTCAATCCCTCGACCTTTTTCTCCAGAGCACGAATCTGATCGAACAGGCAGCTGATAGCCTTGGCTTCCGGATCGGGCATTTTACCGTGCTCCAGATCCGGGCGCTGCTCCTCAACCTTTGGCTCCTGTTGCATGACAACGCGCCCGGGGATACCGACAACGGAAGAATTTTGTGGAACTTCTTTAACAACCACCGAGTTAGAGCCGATCTTGGAACCTTTGCCGACCGTAAACGGACCGAGGACCTTGGCTCCGGAACCAATTACGACATTATCTTCGATAGTCGGATGGCGCTTGACCTTATCCCAGGTGACCCCGCCGAGGGTGACGCCATGGTACAGCGTAACATTTTCGCCGATTTCAGCAGTCTCACCGATGACCACACCCATACCATGATCAATAAAGAATTTTTTACCGATCTTTGCTCCAGGATGGATTTCGATGCCGGTCAGAAAACGGCCGATGTGCGAGGTAAAGCGTCCAAGAAAATAGAGTTCACGGGTCCAGAGCCAGTGAGCAACCCGGTAAAACCAGACCGCATGCAGCCCGGGGTAACAGAAGAAAATCTCCAGAGCACTGCGCGCCGCAGGATCCCGATCGAATACCGAATAGATGTCTTCACGAATCGTATCAAACACGATGGTATGCCCTCCACGTACCGCGTTTTATAAAAATGCCGGCAAAAGACTGCCCGCCGGCGACCTTGCTTAACGGATAGCATACCTGATTAAAACTGTCAATTAATTTTCGAGGAAAATCAGAGGAATAGGCGGTAAGCTTCGTTGCCGGACTCTTCAATATAGCGGTAACCGAGGCTGCCCAGAAAGGCTTGCAGTTGAACTTCCTGTCCGGGCGGGATTTCCAGACCGACAAGAACCCTGCCAAAATCGCCACCCTGAGTCCGGTAATGGAACAGAGAGATATTCCAGTCGGCTCCCATAGCGGCCAAAAAACGCGCCGTGGCGCCAGGACGTTCCGGAAACCAGAAGCGGAAAAGACGTTCACCGCGCACATTAGGAGAACGCCCACCCACCATGTAGCGGACGTGGGTTTTAGCCAGTTCATTATCCGTCAAGTCAATATGCTCAAAACCATGAGCTGTCAATTGCTCACGAAAGGCGCGCCGCTGGTTGTCGCCATCAACCGCAATACCGACAAAGATTTCCGCTGATTCGCGCTGCGATAGACGGTAGTTGAATTCGGTGATATTTCTTTCACCAACCACT
>JAVVDT010000229.1:0-490 GCA_032250875.1 Desulfuromonadales bacterium
CGCCGAGTGCAACGATAACCAGTTGTGGATCGTCCTGCAAGGCCCAATCCAGTCGCGCCAGACCACCGGCAGACGTATCGCCGGAGACACCTGCATTGATGACTGCAACATTGTGGCCTGACTGCAACAGGGCTTTTTCCAGCTGTGCCGGCAAGGCATCCTCTGCCGCCAAGCCGTAGCCTGCTGTCAGGCTGTCGCCGAGAACCAGGAGACGTTTTGTGGATTCTGCTGTATTATTGGCTAATGTATATTGAACACAGCAGGTGAAAGCAAGGAGCAATGCCAAATGAATTTTTATAAAATACATGAGAGGGCCTATGGTTAAAATCGAAAATCTTTATCTGAGTCTGGTCGGCGGAGCCGGCCCGGTTAATATCCTGCGCGGTGTTGATCTGTCGATTGCCGCCGGCGAAACAATCAGCATCGTTGGTCCATCAGGTGCCGGCAAAACGACACTATTGATGGCCCTCTCCGGACTGGAAAAACCGAC
>JAVVDT010000229.1:500-3794 GCA_032250875.1 Desulfuromonadales bacterium
CGGGTTGCCGGTGTGGATTTGACCACAGCCAATGAAGACGGGTTGGCCCGTTTCCGCCGCAAACATGTCGGCATCGTTTTCCAGTCGTTCCACCTGGTGCCGACCATGACTGCACTGGAGAATGTCGCCCTGCCTCTCGAATTTGCCGCAGCTGACGATCCCGCCGGGCAGGCCAAAGCAGCCCTGGAAAAAACCGGGCTTGGCAACCGCATCGGCCACTTTCCGGGGGAGCTCTCCGGCGGCGAACAACAACGGGTGGCACTTGCCAGGGCTTTTGTCGCCAGACCATCACTGCTTCTGGCGGATGAACCAACCGGCAACCTTGATCATGAAACCGGCAAGATGGTGATGGACCTGCTCTTTGATCTCCAGAGTGAACAGAGCACGACTCTGGTTCTGGTTACCCATGACAAATCCCTTGCCTCGCGTTGTCATCGTTCCATCCACATGCTCGACGGTCAACTCACAGGAGGCATTACGTGAGCGAGATATATTATACCACAGGCTTTGCGCCTGGTCAGGCGCGAATTGCGCGGCGGTCTGCGTGGTTTCGCTGTCTTTTTAACCTGCCTTTTCCTTGGTGTCTTCGCAATAAGTGCGATCGGTTCGTTTACTGAATCCGCAAAATCAGGCCTGCTTGCCGATGCCAGCGCCCTGCTCGGCGGTGACTTTGAAGTCCATCTGGCTCATCGGCAGCTCCCAGCCGAAGCTCTCGATTTTCTCGGCACGCGCGGTGAGCTGTCACACGTCATGAGCATGCGCACCATGGCTGTTGCCGGTAATGAATCCAAACGTGTTCTCGTTGAGCTAAAAGCCGTTGATAATCTCTACCCCCTCTATGGCCGGATCGGCATTGAGCCACAACAATCGATTGAAGAGGCACTGAGCATCAGCGACGAATTCGGGGCACTGGTTGAACAACCCCTGCTGAGTCGATTGAATATCAAAACAGGTGATCTGGTCAAGGTCGGTTCCGCGGAATTCCGGATCCGCGGCATCATCACCGCCGAACCGGACCGCACCTTACGCGCCTTCAATCTAGGCCCACGTTTCATGACCAGTCTTGCCGGCCTCGCTGCCACCGGCCTGGTGCAGCCTGGCAGCATGGTTTACCACGACTACCGGTTGCGTTTGCCCGACCGGACCAATGCTGATCAGCTCAAAGAAGAGCTGCAATCCCGCTTCCCGGAAGCCGGTTGGCGCTTACGCACCTGGCGTGAAGCATCGCCACGCGTGCAGTTTTTTCTTGAACGCATGAACCAGAACCTGACGCTGATCGGCCTCTGCGCCCTGCTGGTTGGTGGCCTCGGCGTTTCCGGTGCGGTTCGCGGCTACCTGACCGGCAAGATTACCCACATTGCGACCATGAAATGTCTTGGTGCGCCGGGCAGACTGATCTTTACGACCTACCTGATACAGGTTCTTTATCTGGGTATGCTTGGATCAACAGCAGGCCTGATCTGCGGCGCTGCCCTGCCCTATCTTCTCAAGTGGCTCATTGGTGAGCATCTGCCGGTACCGCTGGCACCTGCGATTCACTGGTACGTATTATTGAAAGCCGCCCTGTTTGGCTTATTGATTGCCCTGGTTTTTTCTCTCAAAGCGCTGGGAATCACCAGAAGAGTCTCTCCTGCGGTATTGTTTCGCGGCTACAGCGACAATCCTGACCAGAACCCGGGTATGAGTATTCGTGTGGCGATTGCGATCGCCGCCGTCAGTCTTGCCACAATCGCGGTGTTGACCAGCACAGATCAAAGAATGGCGTTCTGGTTTGTTTGCGGGGCGACGCTCTGTTTCGGCATCTTCCGTTTTGTCTCTGCCGCGGTCGTCAGACTGGCCCGGCATCTGCCGAGGTCCAAAAACCCTTCCTTGCGACTGGGTCTCGCCAACATCCACAGGCGCGGATCTCCCGCAGGGAGTGCGGTTTTCTCGCTGGGACTCGGACTGACGGCCCTGGTCATTATCGTGCTGATCCAGGCCAATCTTGGTGACATGGTCAACGAGACCGTGCCCGATGAAGCGCCCTCGTTCTTCTTCCTCGATCTGCAAACTCACCAGGTTGAACGCTTCCAGGAAATCGCAGAAAATTTGTCGGGCATACAGAGAATTGAGCACTATCCAACCTTGCGTGGCCGCATCACGGCCATAGCCGGAATACCAGTCAGTATGGCAGAAATCGCTCAAGAAGTTCGTTGGGCAGTGCGGGGGGATCGATTTCTGAGTTATGCGGCAGAAATGCCGGCAGACACGCAAATTGTTGGCGGCAAATGGTGGCCCGTCAATTATTCAGGTGATCCGCAGGTTTCGATTACATCCGATATAGCCGAGGGGTTCGGTGTCGAGGTCGGCGATACCTTGAGTGTGAATGTACTCGGACGCGAAGTCACGGCAACAATCAGCAGCCTGAGAAAAGTAGACTGGTCGAGCCTCGACCTGAATTTTGCCATACTGCTCTCACCAGGGGTCCTCGAAAATGCTCCGCAGACCCATATTGCAACAATCCAGGTGCCTCCTGACCGGGAAGAAGCGGCTTTTACCGCAATTACCGAGGCATTTCCAAATGTTTCCGCAATCAGTACCAGGGAGATCCTGAAAAATGTATCCAGCACCCTAGACCGGATCGGCATTGCTTTTCGAAGCATGGCCGCCATTGCCCTGTTTACAGGCTTTCTGGTTCTGGCTGGAGCCGTTTCTGCCGATCAGCATAAACGGATACACGATGCCGTAATTTTCAAAGTCTGCGGTGCGACGCGCTTTGATATCCTGGGAGCCTTTGCCGCCGAATTTCTGATGCTCGGTTTGATTTCCGGTACAATCAGCGCTGTAGTCGGCAGTCTGGCAGCCCTGGGAATTCTGCATGGGTTGATGAATATGACCTTTGCCCTGCATCCTTACACGATCGTCATGACGATTCTGACCGGGATTATTTTGACTCTGTCGTTGGGATTACTCGGCACATGGAAAGCACTGGGGCAGAAGCCCGCGACGTATTTGCGGGGAGAATAACAATTGGAGATCACTCCAGCCGGCTCAGGAGACCCCAGCGTTGTCTTTTTAAAAGATCGAGACAAGAACGTCACGTCTTGGTCTCTACCGCCCCACCCGCCAGCTTCCAGGCATCAAACCCCCCTTCAATGTGACAGACATTTTTCAGGCCCATTTTTTGCGCTACATCGGCAGCCAGCGCGGAGCGCCAACCGAGGTTGCAATAGAAGATGAAGCGTTTGTCCTCGGTAAAAATTTGGTGATGATAAGGGCTCTCCGCATCAATCCAGAACTCCAGGAGTCCGCGCG
>JAVVDT010000022.1:0-20390 GCA_032250875.1 Desulfuromonadales bacterium
CTGTTCAAAGCAGTGGTCCTGTTTATCGCCTTTGGCCTGTTGCTCGCTCTGGCCTGGGTGCGCTTGAATGCGCCAGACGTGGCGTTGGCCGAAGCCGCTATCGGCGCCGGTATCACCGGCGCCCTGCTGATGGTCGCACTGGGTCGTCTCTCCCCCGAGGAAGCGTATCCGCGCCGATTGCGACCGAGCCTCGGCCAACGCCTGTCAGCAACCTTGCTTATCAGCTTGGCCGTGCCGGCCGCGGTGGCGATTCTGCTGAGTTCTTTGTTGACGTTGCCGGAAACAGCGGCAGGGCTGGCACCGCTGGTCACCAGCCACCTGGCGCAGAGTGAAGTGGCACATCCGGTGACCGCGGTCCTGCTTAACTTTCGCGGCTACGACACTCTTCTTGAGGTCGCCGTTCTGATCCTGGCGGTGCTGGGCATCTGGTGTCTTGGTGAGGCGCAGGTCTTTACCTTGCAGGGATCGGTTTCACCGGTGCTGTTGGGAATGACCCGTGTGCTGCTGCCTGTGCTGGTGCTGATCGGAGGCTATCTGCTGTGGCTGGGGGGACATGCTCCCGGTGGCGCTTTCCAGGCTGGCGCTTTGTTTGCTGCCGGGGTGGTACTCTGGCTGTTTGCCGGTCAGATGTTGTCCTCGCGCTGGAGCGGTCTGCCTCTGCGCTTGCTGCTGCTGCTGGGCTTTCAGCTGTTTCTCGCGACGGCCGCCGTACCGATGCTGCAGGGGGAAATGTTGCTGGCCTATCCACCCGGCTGGGCCAAGACCCTGATTATGCTGTTGGAGACCCTGCTGGCCTGCTCCATTGCCGCAGTGCTGGCCGCCGCGGTCATCGGCGGCCGGCCAGCTTGCGCACCGCAAAGCTTTCCGCCGGCTGGCCAAGCCGACGAGGAGAAACAACAGTGAGCATACCTCTGCTTTATGCGGCTGGCGGCGTCATCCTGTTTTTCCTTGGTCTCCATGCCCTGTTTGTGCGTGTCCACCTGCTGCGCAAGGTGCTGGCCGCCAATATCATGGGCAGCGGTGTGTTCATGGTGTTTATCTCTCTGGCCGCGCGGACAGGAGAAGGTGGACCCGATCCGGTGCCTCACGCCATGGTACTCACAGGCATCGTCGTGACGGTGAGTTTTACCGCCCTGGGTCTGGTCCTGGCAGTAAAAATCCAACAGGCAAGCGGTCGTTCGCGGTTGCCGCGCAAGGGTGAGGAGGGCGCATGAACCAGCTTCTCGCCCAACCCTGGAGTGTTTGGGCGATTCTGTTGCCGCTGGGGATGGCGAGCCTCGCTTTTCTGTTGCCCCGCCAGGCGGTGCGCCTGGGGCTGGCGAGCGCCTTCGCCATACCGCTGCTGGTCGCGGGCGCGGTGCTTCAGGTGCGTACGCTGGGGGTTGTGGAACATGTTGTCGGCGGCTGGCCGGCCCCCCTCGGCATCGGCCTGCGCACCGACGGACTGGCGGCCGCGCTGCTCGCTGCGACGGCAGTGGTCGGTCTGGTGATCAGCCTCTACGCCTGGGGCTATTTCCCTTCTGCCGCTTCCGGCAACAGCAAAACCCGGTATTTCTGGCCTTTGTGGCTGTTTCTCTGGGGTGCCTGCAATGCTTTGTTTGTGTCGCGCGATCTGTTCAATCTCTATGTGACTCTGGAGCTGGTGACCATGGTCGCTGTGGCTCTGATCACCCTTGCCGGCGGTACGGCGGCATTGACTGCCGCGATGCGTTATCTGCTCAGTGGTCTGCTCGGTTCTCTGGCCTACCTGCTCGGCGTGGCGCTCCTGTACGGTGCCCATGGTACCGTAGATATCCCCCTGCTCGGCGCGTTGCTGAACGACGGGGATTTGAGCCGCGCAGCCCTGGCTTTGATGGTCAGCGGGTTACTGCTCAAGACGGCTCTGTTTCCTCTGCATTTCTGGCTGCCGCCGGCCCATTCCATGGCACCGGCACCGGTGAGCGCGCTGCTCTCGGCGCTGGTGATCAAGACTTCCTATGTGATTCTGCTGCGCTTGTGGTTCGAGGTGTTTCCTGCGGTAACCACCTCCGGCATGGCTCATCTGCTGGGTAGTTTGGGAGCGGCGGCGATCCTCTGGGGCTCTTTCATGGCTCTGCGCCAGGAGCGCCTCAAGCTGCTGGTGGCCTATTCCACCGTGGCCCAGATCGGCTATCTGTTTCTGGTGTTCCCGCTGGCGCAAGGAGAGACGGCGGTGACGGCCTGGGCCGGGGCGGTTTTTTTCGTGTTGGCTCATGCCGGCGGTAAGGCGGCTATGTTTCTCATGGCGGGCACCATTCAGCAGACCGCCGGACATGACCGCATCGCACAACTGGCCGGCGCCGGTGGGCCTCTCGGGGTGCAGGTGGTGGTGTTCGCCATGGCCGGCTTAACCATCATCGGGCTGCCGCCCAGCGCCGGCTTCATGGCCAAATGGATGTTGTTCAATGCCGCCATTGTTACCGGGCAATGGTGGTATCTGCTGGTGATGGCAGCGGGCAGCCTGCTCGCCGCCGCTTACGTGGTGCGGGTGCTGGCCTGGGCCTTTCTATCTGTTGATCACAGGGCTTATCCCAACATGCCCTGGGTGATGAAATGGCCGCCTCTGGCTTTATCAGTTGTGGCGCTGCTGCTGGGACTGGCGGCCTATGAGCCGGTGCTGCTCAGCTTGACCGCCACCCCGGCGGCAGGTGTGCTGCTGCAGGGGGTGGTGCCATGAGTTGGTCGGCGCTGCTGCCCGTGGCGATTTTGCTGAGTTCGCTGGTGCCGGGGCTGGTCATTTTCACCTTGCCAGAAGAGCGCCACCTTCTGCGCAGCGTTCTCAACCTGTCGGGGGCGTTGCTCAAACTCTGTCTGGTGGCGATTTTGTTTCTGGGTGTCTTTGCCGGTAACGAATTTATGTTTAGCATGCAGCTGTTGCCGGGCATGAATCTGACACTGCATGCCGACGCCCTGTCTCTGCTGTTCCTCGTCCTTTCGGCTTTTCTCTGGCTCGTCACCACAGTTTATGCAATCGGCTACCTGGAGGGTTCACCCCATCGCAGTCGTTTTTTCGGTTTTTTCAGCCTCTGCGTCAGCGCCACCACCGGCATTGCCATGGCCGGAGATCTGGTCAGCTTTGTCATTTTTTATGAGATGCTGACGGTTACCACTTATCCACTGGTGGTTCATCGCGGCACCCCGGAGGCTCTTCGCGCTGGTCGCATCTACCTGACCTATACCCTCTGCGGCGGGACGTTGCTGCTGGTGACCACCGTCTGGTTGCGGGCGCTGGCCGGACCGCTCGATTTCGCCGCCACCGGCATCCTCTCGGAAGTGGATCCCTCACTGTATCCGACCCTCAAGATTATTTTTGTTCTGCTGATCGTTGCGCTCGGCGTGAAGGCGGCATTGGTACCGCTGCACGCCTGGCTGCCCGCCGCCATGGTCGCCCCGGCGCCGGTCAGTGCCTTGCTGCATGCGGTGGCCGTGGTCAAGGCCGGAGCTTTTGGCATCATGCGTGTGGTTTACGATGTCTTCGGCATCGAGTTTGCCGCGAGCCTGGATCTGCTCGAACCTTTGGCCGTAGCAGCGGCCGTGACCATCCTTTATGGCTCCCTGCGTGCTCTGGTACAGGATGATCTCAAACGACGGCTGGCTTTTTCCACCGTGAGCCAGGTCTCCTATATCATCCTTGGTATTGCCGTGCTCGGACCTCTGGCAACTATCGGTGGGCTGGTGCATCTGGTGCATCAGGGAATTATGAAAATCACCTTGTTCTTCTGTGCCGGCAATCTGGCCGAGACTTTGGGGATTCACAAGATCAGCGCAATGGCGGGGGTCGGACGGCGCATGCCCTGGACCATGGCCGCTTTTACGGTTGCGGCGCTGGGCATGATCGGCATGCCGCCCATGGTCGGCTTTGTCAGCAAGTGGTTTCTGGCTCTTGGCGGCCTTGACGCGCACCAACCCTGGGTGCTGCTGGTGCTGGTGGTCAGCACCCTGCTCAATGCCGCTTATTTCCTGCCCATTGTTTATAGCGCCTGGTTTGTGGCTCCGGCGGTGGCCTGGCCCCAAGAGCGCCAGGGCAGCGGGCGGCGCGAAACAGCCTGGGCGCTGTTGCTGCCGCCGCTGGTGACGGCACTGCTGGTGATGCTGCTCGGCTTGTTCGCCAGTGCGCCTTTCAGTCCTCTGCAATGGGTCAAACTGATTGCCTATCGGGAGTATGGGCTATGAGTTTGATAGCGCTGCTGCATCTCGTGCTGCTGCCTTTAACGCCGCTTCTGCCGCTGATCCTGTACGTGGGGCTCTGGTGCCGACGCGGCAGTGCAATGGCCATGCGCCTGGCTCCCTGGGGGCCACTGCCTGCTCTGCTGCTGGCTCTGTTGCCACAGAGCGATGTCGGTTTGCATGTGCCCTGGCTGCTGCTGGGGGGAAACCTTGGTCTCGACGGGACGGGGCGCGTCTTCTTGTTGCTTATTGCCCTGCTGTGGCTGGCCGCCGGCTTGTATGCCCGTGGCTACCTGGCACAGGATACCCGGCAACGGCGTTTTCTGGGGTTCTTTCTGCTCGCCATGAGCGGCAATCTGGGACTGCCCATCGCTCTGAATCTGCTCGATTTCTATTTCTTTTTCGCCTTGATGAGTTTTTCTGCCTACGGGCTGGTGGTGCATGATGGCAGCCCTTTTGCCCTGCGTGCCGGACGCATTTATATGTACCTGGTGCTGCTTGGTGAAATCCTGTTGTTTGTCGCCCTGGTCCTGGCGGCGCGCGCCGCCGACTCCCTGGTGCTTGCGGATGCGGCCGCCGCCGTTGCCCATGCCCCTGAGCGCGACCTGATCCTGCTGCTGCTGGTTGCGGGCTTCGGCATCAAAGCCGGCATGGTGCCGCTGCATGTATGGCTGCCTTTCGCCCATCCGGCGGCGCCGATACCCGCCAGCGCGGTCCTCAGCGGCGCCATGATCAAGGCCGGTCTGCTGGGCCTTATGCGCTTCTTGCCTCTGGGCTCGATCGCTCTGCCCGGCTGGGCACATGCCCTCATCATCCTTGGTTTGATCATGATCTTCTTCGGTGTGCTGGTCGGACTTGTCCAGCAACAGGCCAAAACCGTGCTGGCATATTCGAGCATCAGTCAGATGGGCTTTCCCATCATCGGGCTGGGACTTGGTTTGGCGGAGCCGGCCAGCTGGGCATTGCTGGCGCCGGCGGTGACTCTCTATGCCTTGCACCACGGACTGGCTAAGGGCGCCCTGTTCCTCGGTGTCGGCCTGGCTCCAGGGCTGGCTGGCGGCGGTAGGCGCCGCTGGCTGGTCCTGGCTGGACTGCTGCTGCCGTCACTAGCCCTGGCTGGTGCGCCTCTGACCAGCGGCGCCATGGCCAAGGCGGCGCTCAAACCTTATGTTTATGCTGCACCGGGTTTCTGGCCGGTAGTGCTGCCCCTGCTGTTCTCGCTGGCGGCGCTGGGTACGACCTTGCTGTTAGCGCGGTTTTTGTACGTGGTCTGGCCGCGCACGGCAGACGACCATCTTCAATCTCCCCTGATGTGGATAGGCTGGTCGCTGCTCGCCCTGGCGCTGGTGCTGTGCAGCGCCGGGCTGTTGCCGGTCATGGGCAGCGTCACAACAGGATATGAAGTCAAACTCCGGGATCTGCTGTGGCCGCTAAGTGCCGGTACGCTACTGGCGACCTGGGTGTGGCTGCGTTCGCGATCTGCTGACGGCAGAGAGCCGCTGGTGCCGCCCGGTGACCTGTTGGTGACCCTGGAGAAAGGTCTGACTCCCCTGAAGCGGTGGACAGCGCGTCTGCGGTCGGCTTTCCCGCACAATCGCCTGCGTCTGCAGCCGCCGCCTGGTTTCTGGTGGCACAACCTGGCGGTTTTGCAGTCATTGCATGTGATGGAGCAATCCATGCGCCGCCTGCCGGTTGCCGGAGCACTGTTTTTAGTGATCCTGCTGCTGTTGCTGCTTCTGTGATGGTTCTCTTTCAAGGATAGTCCAACAGCCTCCTGGATAAGTTTTTATCTCTCCTCTTTGCCTTGACGTCATCTTGTGGAATAATGACGGCACTTTCAATTACTTGGTTATCTACAAAACTCCAGTAAACATCTATAGGAGATAACTCAAGTCGCAACAGCAAAAGCTTAATCGGCCGCAGATACAATCTGATCAGGGCTGATAGGTCAAAAGCCATAGACTTATGTTGAAAGGCTTTCAGTCAAAATCAAAACCTTAGGGTTTGATTCAAAGGTTTATCCGATGTTATCAGATTTGATCAGCGGCCAATGCCTTTTGCTTTTCTGCTTCTCAGTAGCCAATCTAGTGCCCTGTAACCTATAGGATTTCGCAAGATTGCGCAGGAATTTGGCGGGTCAGCAAGGCGCGCCTTTAGCTTACCAGCCGTAGCTACTCAGCTGAAGGCGCAACGCCGCTGACGCGGCAAAGAACCAGCAAGATGCGAAAGATTATGGGTTACAGGGTACTAGCCTCACTTGAGTAAAGTAAATAACCAGATTCAATTAAAGGAGTCTTGCCCCATGCCTGAGCAGCCCCAGCGGCTTTTTCTGATCGATGCTTCGAGCTATATCTATCGCGCCTATTACGCCATTCGCCACCTCAGCAACTCGCAGGGGATGGCGACCAATGCGATTTACGGCTTCGCCAACATGCTCCTCAAGGTGATACGGGAGCATCAGCCGGAGAGGGTGGCGGTGATCTTCGACAGCAAGGGTCCGACTTTCCGTAAGGAGCTCTACCCTGAATACAAAGCCAACCGGTCTGCCATGCCCGAGGATCTGGTGCCGCAAATCCCTTATATCAAGCGGCTTGTGGACGCCTTCAATCTGCCTGGCATCGAAATGGCCGGTTACGAAGCGGATGACATTATCGCCACCCTGGCCAAAAAATTTTCCGCCAAAGGAATGCAAGTGACCGTGGTAACCGGTGACAAGGACCTGATGCAGATCGTCAGTGATCGGGTCTGTCTGCTCGATACCATGAAGGACAAGATCTCCGGTCCGGTGGAAGTCGCCGAGCGTTTCGGCGGCGCCGACAAGGTTGTCGAGGTCCAGGCACTGGCTGGGGATACCTCCGATAATGTCCCCGGTGTGCCGGGGATCGGCGAGAAGACCGCGAAAGCGCTGATAGATGAGTTCGGCGATATCGAAACCCTGCTGGCCAGTCTTGATCAGCTGAAGGGCAAGCGCCGTGACAACCTGCAAGCCTTCGCCGAGCAGGCGCGCCTGTCAAAGCGTCTGGTCACCCTGATCGATAATCTCGATCTGGATGTCGATGACAACGCCTTTGCGCTTTGCGAACCGAACCGCGAGGCCCTGACGGTGCTTTTCAAGGAATGTGAATTTCATAAACTGCTGCAGGAGTATTCTGCTGCTGAACGTGCCAACGCCAGAGGCGATGGTTACCGAGCTGTGCTGAGCGAAGCCGGGTTGACGGAGATGATCGCCGCGTTGACAAAAGCTGAACGCTTCGCCTTTGATACCGAAACCACTGGACTCAACCCCATGCGTGCCGAGCTGGTCGGGCTTTCTTTTGCCGTGACTCCGGGACAAGCATGGTATGTCCCGGTTGGCCATCGTTATCTCGGCGCACCGGAACAGTTGCCGCTCGATAGCGTTCTCGCTGCAATCAGGCCGCTGCTGACTTCTGCCGACCACCTGAAGATCGGTCAGAATCTCAAGTACGACATGCTGGTGCTGGCACGGGCCGGGATTGAGGTCGCCGAGCCGCTCTACGACACCATGCTGGCCGCGTATCTTGCCAATTCGGCGGCCAAGTCCCATGGCATGGACAGTCTGGCTGCCGACTTGCTCGATTATCGCACCATCAGCTACAGCGAGGTGGCCGGCAGCGGCAAGAAGCAGGTCTGCTTCGATGAGGTTGAGGTTGAGAAGGCAACGGTCTATGCCGCCGAAGATGCCGATATCACCTTGCGGCTTTATGAAAAACTCCAGCCGATGGTTATTGAACAAGAGCAGGAGAGCCTCTTTAATGAAGTCGAGATGCCGCTGCTGCCGGTTCTGGTGAATATGGAGAAGGCCGGCATTCGCATCGATCCTGAATTCCTCGGCGGACTCTCGGCTGAGCTGGAGAAGAAGCTTGGCGTACTTGAAAAGCAGATCCATGAAATGGCTGGCGGTCCCTTCAATATCGGTTCGCCGAAGCAGCTTGGAGACGTTTTGTTCGAACGGCTTGGCCTGTCGAAGGGCAAGAAAACCAAGACTGGCTGGTCGACCGATGTGGAGGTTTTGAACAAGCTGGCTGACGAACATGAGATCGCTGCGAAAATTCTTGATTACCGTTCTCTGGCCAAGCTGAAAGGGACCTACACCGACGCCCTGCCAAAGCTGATTCATCCGGCGACCGGGCGGATTCACACCAGCTTCAATCAGGCCGTCACGGCCACCGGCCGGCTATCGTCCAGTGATCCCAATCTACAGAATATTCCGATTCGCACCGAAGAGGGACGGCGCATCCGCGAAGGCTTCATTCCGTCTGACGGCTGCCTGCTGCTCTCGGCTGACTATTCACAGGTCGAGCTGCGCATCCTCGCCCACATGGCCGACGAACCGGCCCTCAAGGAGGCCTTTGCCCGCGGTGAAGATATCCACCGGCGTACCGCCAGCGAAGTGCTCGGCCTGTTTCCGGAGCTGATCAGCGACGAGCAGCGTCGTGCCGCCAAGGCAATCAACTTCGGGGTGATTTATGGCATAAGCGCCTTCGGCCTGGCCAGGCAGCTCGGCATCGGCCGCAGCGAGGCACAGAAATTTATCGATACCTACTTTGAGCGCTACCCCGGTATCCGCACCTTTATGGACTCCCGCATCACCGAAGCGCGTGAGAAACTGTACGTCACAACTATGCTTGGCCGGCGTTGCGCCATCCCCGAGATCAACAGCAAGAACGGAGCCGTGCGTGGCTATGCCGAGCGCAACGCCATCAACTACCCGGTACAAGGCTCGGCGGCTGATATCATCAAGGTGGCCATGGTGAGCATCACCCGGCGTCTGGCTGCCGAAGGACTCAAGGCCCGCATGTTGCTGCAGGTGCATGATGAACTGGTCTTTGATGTTCCCTGGGCGGAGTTGGAGACCGTCTCGCTACTGGTCAGGGAAGAGATGCAAGGGGCAGTGAAACTCTCCGTACCCCTGTTGGTGGAAATCGGCAGCGGCCGCAACTGGCGGGAAGCGCACTAAAGACGGGCGACAACGGCAAACTTGAATTGCAAAAAATCCATCTTTGTTCAGCAAGTAGCAGCTGTGCGTGTCCCTTCTTTATTCAAAACAGGTGCATCCGCCCGGCTGACTGCAGGGCTGTTCCTTTCTGGGCCCGGCAGCAGTGAATCTTCATCGGCAACCTTGCCTTGGTGTCGTAAACGTGGCAAGATGCCAACCCTTTTGAAATTTACGGAAAGTCCTGATGGTTAAAGAGAACGATTACGTCGTCATATTTCACTCAATTCACCGGGTTCTTAAGGCTGAGAAGCTACTCAAGCAAGCAGGGGTGGATTTTTTGTTGATCCCGGTGCCCCGGCAATTGACTGCGGACTGCGGGCTGGCCCTGCGGTTCTCTGCCGAGGCCAAAAAAGGTCTTCTGGAAGTCCTTGCAACAGCAGATCTGCCTCCTGCGGAAATGTTCCAGCGAAGTGGTGGCCGTTATCTGCCCGTTGTTTCCCCGAGCGAAGGTTCCGCGGCTGGGTCTGATAACCCCTGATTTCCCTTGACAAAGTCCGCGAGGGTTCTCTAAAGTGCATCTTTTGCCTTGCGGCGAGAAATTGGCAACCGTATGTTTGATAATCTGACTGAAAAATTTGACGCTGTTTTTAAGCAACTTCGCGGTCGTGGCCGCCTGACGGAAGAGAATATCCAGCAGGCTCTGCGAGAAGTCCGTCTGGCTCTGCTGGAAGCGGATGTCAACTTCAAGGTTGTCAAGGATTTCGTGGCGGCAGTGCGCGAGCGCGCCGTTGGCCACGATGTTATGGCGAGTCTCACCCCGGGGCAGCAGGTCATCCAGATCGTGCGTGACGAGCTGGGTTTACTGATGGGGGGCAGCGAGGACAACCATCTCGACCTGGCGGCCCGGCCGCCGGTGGCAATTATGCTCTGCGGATTGCAGGGTGCCGGTAAAACGACCACCTGTGGCAAGCTGGCGCTCAAGCTGCGTCGAGAAAAACGCAATCCTCTGCTGGTTCCGGCCGATGTCTACCGCCCGGCAGCGATTGAACAGCTGAAAACCCTCGGTCGTCAAATCGATGTTCCGGTTTTCGACAGCCGGGCTGATCAGGACCCTGTAGAGATCTGCCGTCTGGCCCATGAATTTGCCGATCGCCAGGGTTACGATACACTGATACTTGATACCGCCGGTCGTCTGCATATCGACGACACCCTGATGCAGGAACTGGTGCGAATCCGCGATTGCGTGGATCCGCGTGAAATCCTGCTGGTGGCAGATGCCATGACAGGTCAGGACGCGGTCAATGTCGCCAGCGCATTCAATGAGCGCCTTAATTTGACCGGTGTCGTGCTGACCAAGCTGGATGGCGATGCCCGCGGCGGTGCAGCGCTGTCGATCCGCGCGGTCACCGGTACACCGATCAAGCTGGTCGGCATGGGCGAGAAGCTGGATGCTCTGGAGACGTTCCATCCCGAGCGCATGGCCCAGCGGATTCTCGGCATGGGAGATGTCCTCTCCCTGATCGAGAAGGCCGAAGCGGCCATTGGTCAGGATGATGCCGCCAACATGGAAAAGCGTCTCCGTGAGGAGGGCTTTACCCTGGATACCTTTAAAGAACAGCTCCAGTCGATCAAGAAAATGGGGTCGATGGAGTCGATGCTGGCAATGATCCCGGGAGCGGGTAAAGCTCTCAAGCAGATGAAGGGCGCGCAGCTTCCTGACGACGAGTTGAAAAAGATCGAAGCGATTATCAACTCGATGACACGCAAGGAACGACAGGACCATAAGATCATCAACGGTTCTCGACGTTTACGCATCGCTAAAGGCAGCGGTACCCGGGTTCAGGATGTCAACCAGCTGCTCAAGCGGTTCACGGAAGCTCAGAAAATGATGAAAAAGATGCAGAAGATGGGTCCCAAGGGTCTGCGCGGCATGATGGGTCGCGGTGGTGGCCTGCCAATGTAACGTTTTACCCGGCCCGGTGCCGGGTTGTATGATAAACAGACAAAAATCAACAACACAAGGTTAACCCCTTATTTCAAAAAGAGTCTCAAGCTCAGGAGGAAAGAAGTCGATGGCAGTAAAAATCAGGCTAGCCCGTGGCGGCGCCAAGAAAAAACCTTTTTATCAAGTTGTTGTAGCTGACGAGCGCTGTCCCCGTGATGGTCGTTTTATTGAAAAGCTGGGGCAGTACGATCCGAAGCAGAATCCTCCTATGTTCAATGTCGTTGAAGACCGGACCCTCGAGTGGCTGAACAAAGGTGCCCAGCCGACCGATACGGTTCGTCAACTGCTGCGCAAGCAGGGGATCTGGGCCAAGTTCAAGCAGGCTTAAGACCCTGGGCTTTTGCGGCGCCCGCAACAGGTGAATCCTGTTGCCTAGAGGATGGACGCCATGAAAGAGCTCATCGAATTCATCGCCAAGGCTCTGGTGGACAACCCGGATGCGATCGTCATCAGTGAAGAAGAGGACGCCGAAGGCACAATTCTCGTCAAGCTGGCCGCGGCCCAGGAAGATATGGGGCGCGTAATCGGCAAGCAAGGACGCACGGCCAAGGCCATGCGCACCCTTTTAAATGCCAAAGCGACGCGTGAAAACAAGAGGGCAGTTCTGCAGATTCTTGAATGATGGATGTCAAGCCGAATGATCTTCTCGAGGTGGGTGTCGTCATCGGCATCCACGGTCTTCGCGGAGATCTGAAAATCCGCCCGTTGCCGACCGGGGATCTGGCTCTGCCAGGTGCCCGCAAGGTCTTTCTGAAGGACAGTAAGGGCCTCCTCGCCCAGCATGAGGCTGTTCGCTCTTCACAACACAAACAAAATATCCTTTTACGGCTTGCGGGCCTGGACAACCTCTACGCTGTTGAACCGCTGGTCGGCGCCTCTGTGTGGATGGCCAAGGAAGATCTGCCGGAACTGCCTGAGGAACACTATTACTGGTCTGATCTGGAGGGTCTGGAAGTCATCGATCAGCAGCAGGGTGTTCTTGGCCGGGTGGTCGGCATGTTCGCGACCCCGGCGCATGATATTCTTGAAGTCGATGGCCCTGCAGGTGAAGTCCTGATCCCAGCAATTGAGCCTTTCCTGGTGCAGATTGATCGAGACAAAGGCCAACTGCACGTCAATCTGCCGGAAGGGCTGGTCCCTGAAGCGGAAAGCACGCCTTAAATCTTCAAGCGAAGAGTCAAGACATTGTCTCGCTGCTAAGGCAACCAGACACGGAGAAATGTCTCGGCATCTTGCCCGTTTAGCAAAAAACCTAAAAAGGAATGATTGACCTCTTGCCTTTTGAAGCACTCTTGGTGCCTTCGTGTCTTGGTGGCAACGCATTTGATTTGAGGTAGTTGAAGAGTAAAGGTTCTTATGCAATTCGATATTCTAACTCTCTTCCCCGCCATGCTCGAAGGTCCGCTAGCGGCGAGTATCCTCGGCAAAGCCATCGACAAAGGCCTGCTTACCGTCAATCTGCATAATCTGCGTGACTGGGCAAAAGGCAGGCACCTGGTGACTGATGACACCCCTTACGGCGGCGGCGACGGCATGGTCATGAAGGTCGATCCGGTCGCCAGAGCGCTGTCCGAACTCAAACAGCAGTCTCCGCAATCACGCGTTCTGCTCATGTCTCCCCAGGGTAAGATTTTTCAGCAGGCTGATGCCGAGCGCTTCAGTCGTGAGTCCGGCCTTATTTTTGTCTGCGGACGCTATGAAGGTTTTGACGAACGGATTCGTTCTCTGGTGGACGAAGAAGTTTCCTTGGGCGATTTTGTCCTGACCGGTGGTGAGCTGGCGGCCGCGGTGGTACTTGATGCCACTGCTCGGCTGGTGCCGGGCGTGCTTGGCTCCTCCGGCAGCGCCCAGACCGACAGCTTCAGCGACGGTTTGCTTGAATATCCCCAGTATACCCGTCCGGCCGAATTCAACGGCATGCGTGTTCCGGACATTCTGACTTCAGGGAATCATCAGGCGATCGCCAGCTGGCGACGGCGCGAGCAGCTGCGGCGCACTCTGGAACGCCGCCCGGAACTTCTGGAAACGGCCCCGTTGACGCAACAGGATCGCCTCTATCTTGATAAGCTGCGGGCTGAATCGGAACATCCCGCATCCGGGAACCATGGCCAGTGATATTCAAACCGATGGCCATGGCGCTGGTTCACTACCCGGTTCTAGACCGGCGGGGTGATGTGGTCAGCTCCGCCGTCACCAATCTCGACATCCATGATCTGGCACGTTTGGCGACAACTTATAGTCTTTCGCGATATTATCTGGTGACTCCCGCCGTGGAGCAGCAAACCCTTGCTTGCCGCATCGTTGAACACTGGCAGAAAGGGGCCGGTGCCAGCTATAATCCGGACCGTTGTCAGGCGTTGGATTGCTTGCGGGTGATGAGTAGTCTTGATGAGGCCCTTGTCGATTGGCGTGCCCTGGCCGGACCCGAGAGTCTTGCCGTGCTTACCGGTGCACGCCATCAGGATGGTATTGATTATCCCCAAGCCAGCGCTCTGGCTGCAGAACACCCGGTTATGCTGGTGTTTGGCACCGGCCACGGCCTGGCCCCGGAAATTTATACTGCAGATCGACCCTGCCTTGCACCGATACGTGCCGGTCAGTATAATCATCTTTCGGTACGTACTGCAGCAGCCATTACCATTGATCGCTTGATCGGTGAATGCGGCGAGGTCATGCCGCTTCCGCCTCGATAGCTTACCGTCACCCCTTTGCCCCCTCCTGATCAATTTTCCCATTCCCTTTGGTTCGTGCAAAATTTTTACCTGATCGATTTAACCTCATTCGGCATGGTGGATAACTGCTTCCGGATTGTTCCCCAGGAAAGGTCGCGGCCAGCATTGTCTTGAATTGATCAAGACCTTGATCTTGGAGACATAATTATTACGTTTCAGGAAATGATAAGGCCTCGTTTCATGGGGCCTTCGGTCTAGGATTGAAGGGGACAGGGTTGAGTGCAACTTTGATCAGCGACTATCTTTGGAATTCCAGATTCTGACTTTCTCCATGACTTCGCCGACAATCCCCCTGCGGAAGGCCAGCACGCAGGAAACAAAGATCACGCCGATAATGATGGTGACCCAGGAGCCGAAACCGGCCAGGTAATTATTCAGGGTCACGACGAGCAGGGCGCCGACCGCTGGACCGAGAACCGTGCCCATGCCGCCGAGAAGCGTCATCAGCACCACTTCTCCCGACATGTGCCAGTTGACATCAGTGAGCGATGCGAGTTGGAAGACGAGAGACTTGGTTCCTCCAGCCAGGCCGCTGAGGCCCGCCGAGATGACAAATGCCATGAGCTTGAACCGGTCAGTGTCGTAGCCGAGCGATCTGGCCCGTGGTTCGTTCTCACGGATCGCCTTGAGAACCTGTCCGAAAGGTGAGTTAATCGTGCGGTAGACCAGCCAGAAGCCGCAGAGGAAAATCACCAGCACGAAGTAGTACATCGACATAGTGTCTCTGAGATCGACCAGGCCGAACAGTGTGCCACGCGGCACACCCTGGATGCCGTCCTCGCCGCCAGTGAACGGCAGCTGCAGACTTAGGAAGTAAACGACCTGGGCAAAGCCGAGTGTGATCATGGCGAAATAGATGCCTGAACGGCGGATAGCCAGCCAGCCTATGACCAGGCCGAGCAGGGAGGATACCGCGACTCCGAGCAGAATCCCCAGAATCGGACTGAAGTTCAAGACCTTCACCGCGTGGGCGGTGATGTAGCCGGCTGAGCCGAAGAAGGCCGCGTGGCCAAATGAGAGCAGTCCCACGTAGCCGAGGAGCAGGTTGAAGGCGCAGGCGAACAATGCGAAACAGAGCACCTTCATGAGGAACACCGGGTAGAACAGGTGCGGCGCGATCAGCAGGATCGCCAGCATGAGCGCGGCACCGATCAGCGGCCGATTGGTTTTTGCGATCCCGGTCATTTCACTCTCCCGAACAGGCCTGCAGGCCGAATGAGAAGGACCAGCGCCATGATGACGAAAACCACGACGCCGGAGGCCTCGGGATAGAAGACCTTGGTTAAGCCTTCGAGCAAACCCAGGCTGATGCCGGTGATTATGGAGCCCAGGATCGAGCCCATGCCACCGATCACCACTACCGCGAAGACGACGATGATCAGGTTGGAGCCCATCACTGGGGTGACCTGGTAAATAGGGGCGGCCAGCACGCCGGCAAACCCGGCCAGTGCCACACCATAGCCAAAGGTGAGAGTGATCATGAGCGGCACGTTGATGCCGAAAGCCTGGAGCAACTCCGGGTTTTCCGTGGCGGCCCGCAGATAGGCGCCGAGTTTGGTACGCTCAATCACAAACCAGGTGGAAAAACACACTGTCAGCGAGGCGACGATGACCCAGGCCCGGTAGTAGGGAAGGAACATGAAGCCGAGGTTGACCCCTCCTTGAAAAACTTCCGGGATCGGGTAGGAAAGGCCGGAGACCCCGTAGAACTGGCGAAACAGACCTTCCAGGATCAAGGCCAGACCGAAGGTTAGTAGCAGGCCGTAGAGGTGGTCTAGGTGATAGAGGCGTCTAAGCATGAGGCGCTCCATGATGATGCCGAAAATGCCGACGGCGAGAGGTGCGAGGATGAGCCCCACCCAGTAATTGACACCGAGATAGGTGAGGCTCATCCATGCGGCAAAGGCTCCAAGCATGTACTGCGCACCATGTGCGAAGTTGATGATGTTGAGAAGGCCGAAGATGATGGCGAGCCCCAGGCTGAGGATTGCATAGAAAGATCCATTGATAAGGCCGACTAGAAGCTGTCCCAGCAGCGCCTGGATCGGAATGCCGAAAATCTGAATCATCATATATACATACCCTTTGTGCTCGCGACCATATACAGACTTACTTCTTCAGGAATTTACAGGCGCTCTTCTCCGGAGTGATGTAAGCTTCGTCGCCGGGTATAGTGCGCAGGACCTTGTAGTAATCCCAGGGACCCTTGGATTCGGAAGGTTTTTTGACCTGAACCAGGTACATGTCATGAATCATACGGCCGTCGTCGCGGATATAACCATTCTTGGCGAACATGTCGTTGATCGGCATCGATTTCATGGCCGCCATGACCGCGTGAGCTTCGTCTGTGCCGGCCTTGTCGACCGCCTTGAAGTAGTGCATCAGTGAGGAGTAAACGCCAGCCTGACTCATCGTCGGCATACTTTTATGGCGCGCCTGGAAACGTTTGGACCAAGCGCGTGATTCCTCATCGCGGTCCCAGTAGAAGCCCGTGGTGAGCATCATACCCTGTGCGGTTTCGAGACCGAGGCTGTTGATGTCGGTGATGAAGATCAGCAGGCCGGCCAGGGTCTGGTTCTGGGTGATACCGAACTCTTTGGCCTGCTTGATGGCATTGATGGTGTCACTACCGGCGTTGGCCAGGCCAATAATCTTGGCGCCGGAAGCCTGGGCCTGCAGCAGGAATGAGGAAAAATCGGCGTTCGGGAAGGGGGCGCGTACCTTACCAAGGACTTTCCCGCCGCTGGCTGTGACGACGTCAGCGGTGTCAGCTTCGAGCGAATGGCCGAAAGCGTAGTCAGCGGTGATGAAAAACCAGGTGTCACCACCGTTGGCGACGACCGCCTTGCCGGTACCGACTGCCAGGGCGTAAGTGTCATAGGTCCAGTGTACGTTGGTCGCGATGCAGTTGCTGTTGGTGATCTTGGTCGAGCCGCCGGTCGAAATCAGAGTAACCTTGTTCTTCTGGTCGGCTATTTCCATAACAGCCAGCGCTGTAGATGAGGTTGACAGGTCAGCGATGACATCGACTTTATCAGCGTCGAACCATTCGCGAGCCTTGTTGGCTGCTATGTCGGCTTTGTTCTGGTGATCGGCAGAGGTGAACTCAATCTTTTTACCGAGTACTACCCCGCCGTAGTCTTCGATGGCCATTTGGGCAGCGACTGCCGAACCCGGTCCGCTGAGATCTGAGTAGGCTCCAGACATGTCAGTCATGACACCGACCTTCAGTACGTCGTCAGACAGGCCTGCCGCTGATGCCCCGGAAGCTACCATGATAAGAGCCAGTCCGGTGCCAAATGCCGAGAGTAACCGCTTCTTTGTCATGTTCTTTCTCCTTGGTTGGGTTGGACGTTTTACACGCCCAAAAGTTCGTGTAGCTCATCGAGGTTCGCCTCGAGTTCATCATTCATGATCATCTTCACGATACGACCGTTTTCGAGTACGTAGTGGCGATCTGCCAGGCCCTTGGCGAAATGGAAGTTTTGTTCGACCAGGACGATCGTATAGCCACGTTCCTTGAGCATCGTGATGACCTGCCCCATGGTTTCAACAATCACTGGGGCTAGCCCTTCGGTGATTTCGTCAAGCAGTAAAAGGCGAGCTCCGGTACGCAGAATGCGGGCCAGTGCCAGCATCTGCTGTTCACCCCCGGAAAGCCTTGTGCCTTGAGCGGTGCTGCGTTCCTTGAGATTGGGGAATATGCTGTAAATTTCTTCCAACGACATGCCGCCACTGTTAAAGATCGGCGGCAACAGCAGGTTCTCTTCCGTGGTCAGGCCTGGGAAGATGCCACGCTCTTCGGGACAATAGCCGATGCCGAGCGGAGCGATCTTGTAAGATGGCAGGCCGATCGTTTCGTGGCCGTTGACCATCACAGAACCGGACCGCTTGGGGATCAGGCCAATGATAGACTTGAGTGTGCTGGTACGCCCGGAACCATTCCTGCCGAGGAGGGTGACCAGCTCTCCCTCGCCGACATTGAAATCGATGCCGTGGAGCACGTGAGATTCGCCATAAAAGGCGTGCAGGTCGACGACGCACAGGAACTCGTTGGCAACATCATGCATGATGGCCTCCAACATAGGCTTCGAGCACGGCCGGGTTCTCCGAGACCTCGGCGTAGCTGCCCTCGGCCAGGATCTGGCCCCTCTGCAGTACCGTTATGGTGTCCGAAAGGTCAGCAACGACCTTGAGATTATGTTCGACCATGAGTACCGTGCGATTTGCCGCCACCTTGCGAATCAGTTCCATGACCCGTCCTACATCTTCATGCCCCATCCCCGAGGTCGGTTCGTCGAGCAGCATTACCTCAGGTTTGAGGGCCAGGGTGGTGGCCAGCTCCAGGGCACGTTTGCGGCCGTAGGGAAGCTCTACTGCGACGGCTTTGGCGTAATCCGCGAGGTCAACCTCTTCAAGCGCCGCCATGGCCTGGTCGTCGAGATTGTTCAGGCTGTTATCCGATTTCCAGAAGTGAAAGGATGTGCCGGTTTCTCTCTGGAGAGCGACCCGGACGTTTTCCAATACGCTCAGGTGTGGGAAAACGGCCGAGATCTGGAATGAGCGCACCAACCCGCGGCGCGCCAGGGATGCGGAGTTTTGGCTGGTGACGTTTTTATTTTTGTAGAAGATCTGCCCGGAACTGGGCTCGAGAAATTTAGTGAGGAGATTGAATACGGTGGTTTTGCCCGCACCATTGGGTCCGATCAGTGCGTGGATTGATCCTTTGCGAACCTTAAGATTGACATTTCTTACCGCAATGAACCCGGAAAAATCCTTGACCAGGTTACGTGTTTCGATAATGTACTCAGCATCCATCCTCGTTATCATTCCTCATAGAGAGTCAAACAGTTAAACATCGCAACGAGTTCTATTTAAAAAACTTACGCTGTTTGAAACCTGCACTTAGTATTTTTTGGGAAGGTCTATTCACTTATTGAAAGTATTATCCAAGATTGTATTTCACTCTTGACAAACATTGTTTTACAGCACCAGAATATGGGTGTCAATTGCAAAGCAGCAATGTGAAATCATCTAACATTAATAAAAATACAGTTAAAATTTAACACGAGAACAATTCCATTCATCCTCCTTAAAAGGTCAGAAGAGCTAGTGATTTGCACTTTTTGCGCTTGTTTATATTATAGCAATAATTGCATATATTCGGTTCAATGCCAACAGTAAAACGATGGTATAAAGAAAATTGAACGTGCTCCGCTACAGTCGCCTGACTTTATGCCAGGGGCTTTGACATCCACAATGAGGTAAAATTTTATGGCGATCGATAAAACGGCAGTGATCGGTGCGGGTATCATGGGCCGTGGCATTGCTCTGGCCTATGCTCTGAACGGCTTCAAGGTCTCCTTGTACGATACCAGCCAGCAAGTGTTACATAGAGCCAGAAAGCTGATCGATAACGACCTGGAGCTGCTCGTTGCTGAGGGGTTGGTTTTAGCTGCAGCCAGCCATTCCGCACAGAAAAACATTCTCATCACCGGGAGCCTGGCTGCAGCCGTCGGCGATGCTGAGTTTATTACTGAAGCCGTGCCGGAGCAGCTGCCGCTGAAACAGCAAGTGTTTGCTCGTCTTGAGTCACTCGCCCCGTCGATGGCCATTATTGCGTCAAATACCTCGACTTTACCGCTGTCCGAATTGACCAGGTACCTGGTTCGGCCTGAGCGATTACTTATTACACACTTTTTCAATCCGGCCCACCTGGTGCCTCTGGTGGAAGTTGTCAGCTCGGAGAATGCCCCGGCGGAAATTGTCACGATGACACTTGCGATTCTGCGACGGATCGGCAAGGTTCCGGTTGTTCTGAAGAAGGATATCCCCGGCTTCATTGCCAACCGTCTGCAGGCTGCCATTTTGCGTGAGGCTCTGCACCTGGTGGCAAGTGGGGTTGCGGACATGCACGACGTGGATACGGTGGTGACGGCCGGCCCGGGTTTCCGCTGGTCGATCATCGGCCCCTTGGAGACGGCTGATTTCGGTGGGTTGGATACATGGCAGAGTGTCATGGAAAACCTGGCTCCCGAACTTGACTGCACGCGAACGGCACCAGCAGTGATCACAGAGATGAACCGACAGGGCCACCTGGGAGTCAAGACCGGACAGGGTTTCTACGCATATCTGAGCGAGGACGTCGTCGCTGACAAAATCCACAGCCGCGATCAGGCATTCATTCGACTGCTGTTGTTGCGACACAAAATGTGAATCTGATTCAGACCAGAGCTTTACACTGACGCAGTTAGAGTTATGTGCAAACTTAAGTAACCGTTTTTCTCTCCTTCGTGTATTTACGAACCGATTTGATATGATTTTGTTGAGTGCACTCAGGAGTTTTCGCATGGAAACCAAATAAATTTTCGGCAAGGAGTCTGCTATGAAAAATTATCCCGTTGTTTTGGTTCTGGTTATAGGTCTGGCTATGAGTCTGCTGGCATTGCCTGCGCACGCTGTCGAGATAGCCGTTACGGAAACTCTGGTTTTTGATATGGCGCTCAGCGAA
>JAVVDT010000230.1:0-3749 GCA_032250875.1 Desulfuromonadales bacterium
TTTTTAAATAAGATCAGATCTGAGGGATTGGCGCAATTATCATACATCATCGGTGACGGAGGCAAAGCCGCGGTCATTGACCCTCGACGCGACTGCGGCATCTATCGGGACATCGCCGACAGGGAAGGAATGCAGATCACGCACATCTTCGAAACCCATCGAAATGAAGATTTCGTGATAGGCTCCTGCGAACTTGCCGGCCTGACTGGTGCAGCTGTTTATCATGGAGCAGAACTTCCTTTCGAATACGGCCGAACAGCCAGGGAAGGTGACGTTTACGAATTCGGGAATATCGTCCTGCGGATTGTCAAAACGCCTTGACGAGATACCGCGTGACAAGCCGATCATTACATTCTGCGGCAGCGGACGACGGGCGATTATCGCTGCTTCAATCCTCAAACAGAACGGTTTTGAGGATGTGCAAAACTGTCTCGGTTCGATGGCCGCCTGTCAGGCGGTTGGTTGCACTTTCCGATCCGACTGACAGGATCCGGTGCGAAACGGCGAAAGGAGAGAATCGCATGACGCAGTCAAAGACCATTCCATTCACCGGCCTGCCTTGCCTGAGAGTTTCAACTCTCGTTGTCATCCAGGGGCTGCTGTTGAGCGGCGCAGTCTGTGCTCAAGCAGAACCAGCCGAGTCTCCGGATGCAGCATCAGGGCTGTCCGGCCTGCTTTCAATGAAAGCCTGGTCTCCATATGTCGCCGGCGCCGGCATCGGTATCCTGAGCTGGTTCGCATTTCTGCTTTCGGACCATCCTCTCGGAGTTTCCACGGCCTTTGCCAAGACCAGCGGCATGATCGAAAAAGCATTTCGTGGTGAACGAACTCTTCAAAGGGAGTATTACCAACGGTTTGTACCCGCCATCGACTGGGAGTGGATGCTGGTTATCGGCCTGTTCATCGGGGCATTTTTATCGGCCGGACTTTCGGGAGATTTCATGCTGACTTTCACTCCGCAAGTCTGGGTCGCACGCTTCGGGGATGGAATCCTCTGGCGCTTGTGCGTGGCGTTTTTCGGCGGTCTGTTGATCGGACTCGGGGCGCGTTGGGCCAACGGTTGCACGAGTGGCCACGCACTCAGCGGGACGATGCAGCTGGTAGCCAGCAGTTGGGTCGCCGCCGCGGGAATCTTCATCGGCGGGGTTGTCACGGCTCTGTTGATCTTTTGAGGGAGGTACACCGCATGTTGCGAAGACTACATCAACAGCAGCGGGTTCAGCTCGTGCTCGGCTTGTTCATTGGTATCTTTTTTGGCTTCTTTCTGCAAAAAGGCCAGGTCACCCGATACGATATCATCATGGGACAGTTGCTTCTGACCGACTTTACAGTCGTCAAAGTCATTCTGACGGCCGTTCTGGTCGGCATGCTCGGAATTTATCCCATGAAGCGCCTTGGCCTTATCCAATTTCACCCCAAGGCCGGATCAGTGGGATCGACTGTGTTCGGCAGCCTGATCTTTGGTATTGGCTTTGCCCTGCTCGGTTACTGTCCCGGCACATCGGTTGGTGCCGTCGGACAGGGTTCACTTGATGCCTTGTTCGGAGGCGTAACGGGAATTCTCGCCGGCGCAGCCCTCTACAGCATCATTTATCCGTTTGTAAGGGATCACATCCAGGGTCTGGGTTCTTTCGGTGAAATCACCCTGCAGGAGATCTTCAAAATCAGCGAGACAAAGATGGTCGTGGTAATGACAATTTTGATTCTGGCCATCTTTGCCGGCTTGGAGCTTGTTGGCGTTTGAGAACATAAGCTGAAAGGGATTGGGTCAAAACGCCTGTCGATCCTTTGACTTTGTGCTGATCAGACAGCATTAATCATCTTGAAAATCATGAGGAAGTATTCAGTGAAGTCGCAAGGGAAAAACCAGGTCATCATCAAGCCATTCAATGGCTGAAGCAGTCTTTACCTGCAGGTTTATTTGCATTTCTTTTCCACTTGAGTTATTTTTCATCTTCACGACACACAAAAGTGGGAACATATTTTGAGTCTGTCCAATAAAGATGCTTTTACCTGGGTTCACTGCTTAATTCTTTCTCCGCCTTAACCCCCTGAAACATTCGTATTTCTCAACTTGAGTCTTCGACCTCGCTGTCACGTTGGGAACAAAGATCCATCACTGTCCTGATACCAGGAACAGTGATGGATCTACCAGTATGATTCCCCGCATGACCCCTGAGACCCAACGTAAGCCGGTCCATATATTGAAGCAACATTCGGGAAAACCGTGAAAAATCAACAACAAATGGAAGTTCAACGCCGCCGCACCTTCGGCATCATCAGCCACCCCGACGCGGGCAAGACGACCCTGACCGAGAAACTGCTGCTCTTCGGCGGTGCCATCCAGATGGCCGGGGCGATCAAGGCCCGTAAAGCCGATCGGCACGCCACCAGCGACTGGATGGCCATCGAGCAGGAGCGCGGCATCTCGGTGACCAGCTCAGTGATGAAGTTCACCTACCGCGATTTCGAGATCAACCTGCTCGACACGCCAGGTCACCAGGATTTCTCCGAGGATACCTACCGGGTGCTTACCGCAGTGGACAGCGCGGTCATGGTCATCGACAGCGTCAAGGGGGTCGAGACCCAGACCCGCAAGCTGATGGAGGTCTGTCGGATGCGCAACACGCCGATTCTGACCTTCATCAATAAGCTCGACCGTGAGGGGATGTTCCCCCTCGACATCCTGGCCGACATCGAGGAGACCCTGCAGATCGAGTGTGCGCCGCTGTCGTGGCCCATCGGCATGGGCAAGCGCTTCAAGGGGACCTACAACCTTTACCGCAAGGAACTCAATCTCTTCACCCCGGGGCAGGAGCGCCTGACCGACGAGTTGCTCACTATCAACAACCTTGACGACCCGTTGCTCGACGAGCTCCTGGGCAGCCAGGCCGACGAGCTGCGCGAGGACGTGGCCCTGCTGGAAGGAGCGGCCAACCCCTTCGTTCTGGAGGAATATCTCAAGGGGAACCAGACGCCGGTCTTCTTTGGCAGTGCGGTCAACAACTTCGGCGTGCGCGAGATGCTCGACGCCTTCGTTGAGATCGCCCCCACTCCGATACCGCGGCCGACCACCACCCGCCTGGTTGACCCGGCGGAGGAAGCCTTTTCCGGTTTCGTCTTCAAGATCCAGGCGAACATGGACCCGGCGCACCGCGACCGCATCGCCTTCCTGCGCATCTGCTCGGGTCGTTTCCAGCGGGGCATGAAGGTACGCCATCACCGCATCGGCAAGGACGTGCTGCTGGCCAATCCCATCATCTTCATGGCCCAGGACCGGGCGCAGGTGGACGAGGCCTGGCCGGGAGACATCATCGGACTGCACAATCACGGGACCATCAAGATCGGCGACACCTTCTCCGAAAAAGAGCCGCTCAAGTTCACCGGCATCCCCAGCTTTGCCCCCGAGCACTTCCGGCGGGTGCGGCTGAAATCGCCCCTGCGGGCCAAGCAGCTGCTGAAAGGCCTCACCCAGCTTGCCGAGGAGGGGGCGGTGCAGCTGTTTCGTCCCCTGCTGGGGAGTGACTTCATCCTGGGTGCGGTCGGCGTGCTGCAGTTCGACGTGACCATGGCGCGACTCAAAGCCGAGTACAACGTCGACGCCAGCTACGAGGGGGTCGATTACGCCACCGCCCGCTGGGTCTGCTGTAACGAGCCGAAGCGACTGGCCGCTTTCGAAAAGGCGAACCAGGCTAATCTGGCGCACGATGCGGAAGGCAATCTGACCTATCTGGCATCCAGCGAATGGC
>JAVVDT010000231.1:0-3741 GCA_032250875.1 Desulfuromonadales bacterium
AACGGTTAAAGAAGTCGCTGCCGGGACAACGCCTATTGAAGTGGCCCGCTCTATTGGCGAAGGGCTTGCTCGGCAAACCGTCGCTGCATACTTTGGCGACACCATGGTCGATGCCACGACGCCCATTGAAGCCGATGTTGATTTGCGCCTGGTGACGCTCAACACTGCTGAAGGGTTGCAGCTCTACCGCCACTCGACAGCTCATCTGATGGCGCACGCGGTCAAGGAACTGTTCGGTCGCGAGGTCCAGGTAACCATCGGCCCGGCGATCGAATCCGGCTTCTATTACGATTTTTATAGCAACTCTCATACGTTCAGCCCTGAGGAATTTGACAAGATCGAGCAGAAGATGGCCGAGCTCGCCAAGGCCGATCTGCCGATAGAACGTCAGGTCGTAAAAAGCGCTGATGCCATCAAGCTGTTTCGGGACATGGGTGAAAATTACAAGGTCGAACTGATTGAAGACCTTGGCGTGGAAGAGGTGACCCTCTATCGCCAGGGCAGTTTTGTCGATCTCTGCCGGGGTCCGCATATTCCGTCAACCGGTTTGTTGAAAGCTTTTAAACTGACCAGCGTGGCCGGCGCCTACTGGCGTGGCAGTGAAAAAAATGCCATGCTGCAGCGCATTTACGCGACGGCTTTTACCGATAAAAAAGAACTCAAACAGTATCTGCACCGCCTTGAAGAGGCGAAGAAGCGTGATCATCGCAAGCTTGGTCGCGAGCTGGATCTTTTCTCTTTTAGCGAAGAGGCCGGCGCCGGTCTGGTGATCTGGCATCCCAAGGGCGCTCTGCTGAGGACTGTGATCGAAGATTTTGAAAAGCGTGAACACCTCAAACGCGGCTACGATATTGTCATGGGTCCGCAGATCTTGCGCACTGAACTCTGGAAAACTTCCGGTCATTTCGATAACTACCGCGAAAACATGTACTTCACTGAAATCGATGAGCAGAGTTACGGCATCAAGCCGATGAACTGTCTGGCCCATATGCTCATCTACAAGTCGAAGAAACGTTCGTATCGTGACCTGCCGCTGCGTTATTTTGAGCTGGGTACGGTCCATCGTCACGAGAAGAGCGGAGTGTTGCACGGCCTGTTGCGCGTGCGCGGCTTCACCCAGGATGATGCCCATATTCTCTGTATGCCCGAACAGCTCGATGGCGAGATCAAAAACGTCATCAAATTCATTCAGGACGTTATGGGGATCTTTGGTTTTGAGTATGAGCTGGAGATATCGACCCGTCCGGAGAAGGCGATCGGTTCCGACGAGGATTGGGAGCGCGCTACCCATGCCCTGAAGAGTGCTCTCGATGACACCGGGCTGCCCTATGAAATTAACGAGGGTGATGGCGCTTTCTACGGACCGAAGATCGACGTCAAGCTCAAGGACGCTCTTGACAGGAAGTGGCAGTGTGCTACAATCCAATGCGATTTCACTCTCCCGGAGCGGTTCGATCTCAATTATGTCGGAAGCGACGGTGAGAAGCACCGGCCGGTCATGGTCCACCGGGTTATTCTGGGGGCCATTGAACGTTTTGTTGGGGTGCTGATAGAACATTACGCTGGTAATTTCCCACTCTGGATTGCTCCGGTTCAAGTTAAGGTTCTCAATGTAACAGATAATCAGGCTGCTTACGTCGAACAGGTTTGTGAAGAACTTCGTTCCCAGGGTGTTCGTGTGCAGTCTGATTTACGCAATGAAAAGCTGGGCTTTAAAATTCGCGAGGCCCAGATGGAGAAAGTTCCCTACATGCTGGTGATCGGCGATCAGGAAGTTTCTGCCGGCACAGTAACCGCGAGGCATCGTTCAGGTGATAACCTGGAGCCGATGACTCCGGCAGCTTTTATCACGTTCATTCAGGAAGAATGTCGACTGTATCATTAGGAGGTGCGTCATAAGCAAGGACACAACCAATATCAACCAGGCTATCCGGGCCAGTGAAGTTCGCGTCATCGACGACGAAAGCAATCAGCTGGGTGTTATGGATCTGAATACCGCCCTGCAGACTGCAGCTGAGGCCGGCCTTGATCTGGTCGAAGTTTCGCCGACCGCGAAGCCCCCGGTTTGTCGGATCATGGATTATGGCAAGTATAAATATCAGCAGAGCAAACGTGCCGCCGACGCGAAAAAGAAGCAGGTCAGGGTCGAGATCAAGGAAGTTAAGCTGCGTCCCAAAACTGACGAGCACGATTATCTGTTCAAGCTGAAAAATGCCATGCGTTTCCTCGGAGAAGGTAATAAAGTCAAGGTAACGATTATGTTCCGTGGCCGTGAGGTCACGCATCCTGAGTTTGGTCGCCGCATCCTCGAGAGAATCGCGAACGATGTGAAAGATCTGGGTCAGGTTGAAAGTTGGCCGAATATGTCGGGTCGCTTTATGAGCATGGTGATCAGCCCTTTGAAAAAGTAGAAGTTGATGGCTCCTGCTGTGTCGGGGCAAGCCATTGCAGATTTATAATAAGGTTAAGGAGAAAAAAGATGCCAAAAATCAAGACAAACCGTGGAGCTGCCAAACGTTTCCGTAAAACCGGAACCGGCAAAATCCGCCGCAATAAAGCTTTTACCAGCCACATCCTGACCAAAAAATCGACCAAGCGCAAGCGTGAGCTGCGTCAGGGGACCCTGGTAAACAAAAGCGATGCCAAGAACATCAGCTGTTTGATCCCTTACCTTTAAGGGTGCTAACAACAACTCGTGAACTGTGGGGCTTAATATCTCCCCCTGCAGATCCGGGTGCGGAAAAATCCGCTTAACTGACTCACAAGGAGAAAGCAATGCCAAGAGTAAAAAGAGGCTTTAAAGCCAGACGTAGAAGGAACAAGGTCCTCAAGCTCGCCAAAGGTTATCGTGGCGCCCGCAGTAAATTGTTCCGTAGTGCAACCGAAGCCGTAGACCGCGCGCTGAATTATGCGTATCGCGACCGGCGCGTCCGCAAGCGCGACTTCCGGGCTTTGTGGATTGCCCGGATCAATGCTGCAGCCCGTGATAACGGTCTGACATACAGTCGCTTGATTCACGGTTTGAAACAGGCAGAGATTGCTATCGACCGTAAAATCCTTGCATTACTGGCTGTCACCGATCCAGCTGCCTTTGGCTCAATTGTCGAGAGAGCCAAGTCCCAGCTTCAGTAACCGCCGAAAGCTAAAGAGATGGGGATGTTCCCATCTCTTTTTTAATTACGGCCTGGCGTTCTGCCAGGCCGAAATGTTCTGGTCTGGAATATCATGAAAGCAAAACTGAAGAAAATCGAAGAAGCGGCTTTGCAAACAGCCGCCGGGACCGCTAGCGAAGTGGAGTTGCAGCAGGTAAAGGCGCGCTATCTGGGCCGTAAGGGCGAAATCACCGCTGTCATGAAGGGGATGGGCCAGTTAACCCCCGAAGAGCGCCCTTTGGCTGGTGCTCTTGCCAACGAGGTCAAGGATCGGCTGGAAGCCGCTTTTGCCGAGCGTCAGGAAGGCCTGCGCCAAGAGCTCATGCAACAGAAACTTGCCAATGAACGCCTGGACGTGACCTTGCCGGGCCGCAAGCAGAGGCGCGGTTACAAACATCCCATTACCCAGGTGACCGAGGAGATCGTCGCGATCTTTGCAGCCCTTGGCTTCGGTGTCGCAGAAGGGCCTGAAGTCGAAAGAGACTTCTATAACTTCGAAGCTTTGAATATTCCCAAGGATCATCCGGCCCGTGACATGCAGGACACATTTTACGTCTCAGAAGATGTGGTGCTGCGTACGCACACGTCG
>JAVVDT010000232.1:0-3707 GCA_032250875.1 Desulfuromonadales bacterium
CTTGTAAAATTTTTGTATTCCTCCATGCACACCGTAGTAGACCGGTTCAGAGAAGCCTTCTATTTGAGCAATCCTGATCGGACCCCGGTCTCTCGTGATCTTGATTTTAGAGGTATGAGTGATTTCGGCCATGGCAACGTCCCCTTTCCTTGGATTACGAATACGGATAGTTAAAAGATTACCACATTGCTGCGACTATGCTCAAGGTCTGAAAATTCATTATTCCGAAAAGATATCCAACCATTGTGCCGTTTGATATTGTTTTCTGCTTTACCAGTGGGTCAGGCATCACTTGCAATATCTAGCCCTGATCCAAGCCTGATTCTTCTGCCCGTGCTACTGAAGTCTCCAATGAATTTCGTTGCCGGGAAAGACGCTTTCCATAAAAGGTTAAAACAGGTTACCATATCAGTCGATTGGTATTTCTTTGGTCCAGAATCGTGGAGAGCACAGATGCAAAAAACACCTGAACAGAACGCTGATGCCCGCCTTTCGGACCTGGAGGAAAAGGTTCGCCATCTGGAGCAGGAGCGAGATGCGGCGGTGAGTCAGGTCAAAAAACTTCAGGCAGCCCTTCGGGAAAAAGAGGACGGCAGTGCACGCCTTATACTGGAATCCATTCTGAAGAATGTTCCTGATGGGCTCGCTATCTGTGATCTTCGTGGACACATCACTTACTGCAGTCAAGAAGGCATTAACATGTCCGACATGTCTCGCGAGGGGATGTCGGGGAGTACGCCGGAGGAGCGCCGCCTGCAGATGGCCCTCTTCAAGCCTGACGGGACCACCTTCGCCGATTTAGATGAGCTGCCGCTTGTCCAGGTGCTGCAAACCGGCAAGCCGGTAATGAACCGAGAGCTTCTGATTCGACACCGGGACGGCAAGGAAATTCCCATCCGGTCCAACGCCGCCCCGATCAGGGACAGAGAAGGAAATCTGGTCGGTGCTATTCATCTCTGGAGGAACATTTCGGAGCTAAAGGGCACGGAGAAGGCACTGCGGGAAAGCCATGAAAAGTTTCGCACCTTCTTCCAGACCACCCCTGTTCTGACGACCGTCAGCACAGTCAAAGAGGGGCGGATTCTTGACGTGAACCGCGCTTTTGAGAAGGTCACCGGATACACTCGCGACGAAGCGATCGGCAAAACCTCTTACGAACTGAACATCTGGAGACGTCGAGAGGACAGGGACCGTTTTGCAGAACTTTTTCTGAAAAATGCCACTCTACGGGATGAAGAAGCGGAAATCACAACGAAATCCGGAGAAAAACGAACGGTCCTCGTTTCAGCCGAGACCATCGACCTCGCCGGGGAGAAATGCCTGGTTGCATCCGCTCAGGACATCACGTCCCGAAAACAGAGCGAAGAGCGCCTTCGTGCTTTGGTTGCAGCCAGCTCGGATGTGCTTTATCGAATGAGCCCGGATTGGGATGAGATGCGTCAGCTCGACAGCGAGAGTTTTCTCGCGCAGACGACCAAACCCGATCCCAACTGGCTTCAAGAATACATCCTTCCGGAGGATCAAGCATATGTAACCACCATCATCGAAAAAGCCATTCGGGCAAAGAGTGTTTTCGAGCTGGAGCACCGTGTCCGAAAAGCGGACGGCAACTTGGGATGGGTATATTCACGAGCAGTACCGATACTGGATGCGGATGGCGATATCCTCGAATGGTTTGGTGCCGCCAGCGACACCACCGAGCGTAAACAGGCTGAGGAGTCTCTTAAGGAAACCAAAGCCGCCGCTGAAAAGGCCAGTCAGGCAAAAAGCGAGTTTCTGGCCAATATGTCCCACGAGATCCGCACGCCGATGACCGTCTTCATGGCCGCCATTGAGCATCTGCTGCAGACTGACCGCAACCCTGACCGCCGCCACCTGCTGGGGATGGCCGATCAGTCGGCCAAACGCCTGCACCTTCTTATTGACGACATCCTCGATATCTCGCGAATCGAGGCGCGGAAGGTGGAGATCGAAAAGGTTCACTTTGACATACGCGACTGTATACGCGAAGTGGTGGAGATGTTTATCCTGTCCGCTCGAGAGAAGGGTCTCCAACTCGAAATGGAGATCGAGTCGGAAATACCCCGCATGGTGGTTGGTGACCCCAACCGACTTGGGCAAGTCCTCATCAACCTGATCGGCAACGCTGTCAAGTTCACCCACAAGGGTGATGTCCGCGTCTGCGTGCGGCCACGCGGCGATGTCATGGAGTTCTCGGTAGCCGATACCGGCATCGGTATCCCGGAAGACAAGTTCGACCTTCTCTTCCAGAGCTTCAGCCAGGTGGATGCCTCCTTTACCCGGCAGTATGGGGGGACCGGACTTGGGCTGGCCATCTCCAAGGGGCTGATCGAGTTGATGGGCGGGGAGATCTCGGTTCATAGCCGGCTTGGAGAAGGAAGCGTCTTTACCATTTCCCTGCCACTGAAGCCTGCCGATCAATCACGCCTCGAATCGGCCGAAGCGCCCGCAAAGCCGCAAACCGCCGTTCGCATCCTGCTGGCCGAAGACGATCCGATGATCCGCGAGATGATCACCATGATGCTCTCACAGAAAGGATGGCAGATCGATATCGCCGAGAACGGCAGGGAGGCACTGGATAAATGGACTAGCGGCAACTTCGACCTGATCTTCATGGACCTGCAGATGCCGCAAATGAACGGCCTTGAGGCCACCCGGAGCATCCGCGAACAAGAAGCCGGAAGAGAAAAACAGACCTGCATTATCGGCCTGACTGCGCATGCCCGGCGCGAGATCATGGACGAATGCCTGCAGGCGGGAATGGACCAGGTATTAACCAAACCGGTTCAGATAAACGATCTTTACTCGGCCATTGATGGCTGCCTACCCGGGTAGTAGCTGCCGGAGCAATTGTGTCCGCAAAATTCTAATCAGAGAAGACACCCTCTGAAATGCCTCCAACTTGCCATTTCTTATCTCACGTTTTCGGTCAGAAGTATCAGATGCAATTCTGCTCCTGGATTAATTTCGAACTTATGCTAGCATTTGTCTGATCACAGCTTAAAATGAGGTGATTTATGCTGGTATCGAAAAAGCTGCGGATTATTCTGCTTGAAGATGAGAAAGCCATTTCTGACTTGCTCGGAAAGATAATCCAGGGCTTCGGTCATGAAGTCTTAGCCTTCCCTGATCCAACAGCTTGTCATTTTTGCAATAACCGTGGGTCTAAATGTCCTCAGGAATATCCATGTGCCGATGTTATCTTGACTGACAATATGATGCCAAACTTGAAAGGCATTGATTATTTAAAACTCATAAGAACAAGAAACTGCAAAATATTAGACGAAAACCAAGCGCTTATGAGCGCCGCGATTTCGCCAGAGCATCAGCAAGACATACATGCTCTGGGGTGCCAATTCTTCCAAAAACCATTCATGATTAATTCATTGCATAGCTGGCTTAATGAATGTGCAGGACGAATCTCTGAAGGTCGACTCCTGGCTGAACTGTAGGGGATGATTTTTTCAGAGAATGCGCAATATCATCAAGGAAGTGACTGTGTGATGTTTTAGCGAAAGCAACATGAACATTCAAAGAGGCATTAATTGATAGTGCTCAGCAGAAAGCTGGTTTGACTCAGATGTCATGATAAGAAAACAAACTCCTGCAGTAACTATTCACCACTTTTGTAGGAGCGGCTTTAGCCGCGAACAATCGCGCCTGAAGGCGACTCCTACAGCGTCATT
>JAVVDT010000233.1:0-3705 GCA_032250875.1 Desulfuromonadales bacterium
CGTCGATCTGCAAAAAGCCGAGTCGCTCGGCACCGTAGTCGACGAAAGCGGCTTGCAGGCCGGTTTCAACTCGCACAACAACCGCTTTATAAATGTTGCCTTTGGAAGGCTCCCGCCCGGCAACCTCGATGTCAAGTTCAGTGAGGATACCGTCTTCTACAATAGCCACACGGTTTTCTTCCGGATGAGTGGCGTTCACCAGCATTTTTTTAGACATGAGCAATCTTTCCGGTTGCCGCGGACGACAACCTTGATCTGTTGGGGGCATATACCCTGATCCGAGAATTTTGGCTCAACCGGAATTGGGAGCTCACTCAGGGACAGAACAAATGCCGAAATCTGTATATCCACAGAGCCAATACGGCCCTTAAGATCAAAAAAACCTTTTTATAAAAGGTATATAGCAAAAACTATAACAAAATTAAGAACGTTTGCACAGAAAATACTAACTTGTGGTCTTTGCTTGGTCCAGTACGCTGTCGATCAGAGCAAAATCGAGATCTTGTTCGGCCAGTTGCTTAACCAGATTGATCTTCTCCACGTCATCCGCGGTGATTTTGGAAACATCCCTAGTCACAGTCTGAAAAACTGTTGATGTGAGTTGTGCGGTTCGCATGAATGGCAACTCGCTGTCATCCAAAACCTGCTGGGTCAATCTGGCGACCGGACTGACCCCGGAGATCAGAACACCGGAGAGCTTTTTGCGATATTCGGGAATATGATAAAGCGATGCGAGCATGACCAAAAGCTCGTCGCGGCTGCTGTTGACCAGCAGAAGGGTAGAGTCCTTGAGAATTTCGACGACCTTTTCGGTAGAGGCTGCCGCAAGCTGAATGTGCTTGATAATGTGCATTGCCTGCTCGCGGGTTGCCCGGAGCGGCAGGTCGAAGAGCTTGGCGACATGCTGCAGGGTCGGGCCCGCGAGAATTGGTGAATAATCGAAGCCGCCATGTACGATGAACGACTGGTCGGCAAAGGCTTTGACCATATAGCCGAGAGTTTGGGCACGCTTTTCAGCGATCAACTTGTTCGGCATGACGATGCGTACGTCCGCCCCTTCCATTTTGTAGAGAGCGAGATTCATACTCACGTCGTCAATCACATGGCCGATACCGCCACCACTGACCATCAATACCGGAGCATCGAGCAGTCGCGCCACCCGGGCGTTGCTCAAACCGAGGACTGAGCCGACACCACTGTGTCCGGCACCTTCGATGATCAGGAAATCGCAACGTTTTTCAAGCTCTCTGCAGGCTTCGAGCAGCTGAAGTTCGAGTTGTGCTCTGGTGATCTCACCATCAAGAACCCTGCGCGTGTCTCCCGCATGCACCACGACAGGCGACATCAGTCGGATGTCGTCTTCAAGATCGAAGACATTGGCAACCAGCGCGGCGTCTTTGTCAACCCACAAGTCTTCGTATCGAATGGGTTTCGGACCAACCGGTTTGATGAAGCCAACCCGGCGATATTTTTTGCGTGCGAGGTGAAGAATGGAGAGGCTGGTGGTGGTTTTGCCGCAATCCTGGCCGGTTGCCGCAATAAAGACTTTGCGTGCCATTTCAAACTCCATTGTGCTTGCCTGCTGCTGGTTTTCTTGCAGATGAACGCAGACTCATTCTGCAAGTGTTCGCTGCTGCTGTCAATGGTGAAGGTGATAGCAACAATGGAGATTCTCGCAGTCATGCAGATGTGCTATAACAGCCCCTATGTTGCAACTTAAAGATGTTATCAAACAGTTTGCCGACCAGGTGGTTCTGCACCACGTTGACTGGCATGTCCGTCCGACAGACCGTATCGGCCTTTGTGGTGAGAACGGTGCCGGCAAGACCACCCTGTTACGGTTGTTGGCCGGACTGTCCGAGGTTGATGCCGGCAAGGTCCAGATTGCACGCGGAACCACTATCGGCTATCTGCCCCAGGAAGGCCTGGAGCACCGTGGCCGTGACCTGTTTACCGAGGTGCGTTCTGCGCTTGCGGAACTTTTGGCCGTTGAAGCCGAACTGCAGCAGCTCGAAGGGCGGATCAGCCGCTCAGCGGAGCAGGCTGACCTCGATCGCTACTCTGAGTTGCAGGAAATTTTCCGGCAGCGCGGCGGCTATACTATCGAGGCTGAAATCGGCCGGGTTCTAAAAGGCCTGGGGTTTGCCGAACATGACTGGCACAAACCGTGTGAACAGTTTTCCGGCGGCTGGCAGATGCGTATCGCCCTGGCCAAGCTGCTGCTGCAAAAACCCAACCTGCTGCTCCTTGATGAGCCGACCAACCATCTTGACCTGCCGGCCCGTGACTGGCTTGAAAGTTACCTGGCGGCCTATCCTCATGCCGTGGTCCTGGTTTCCCATGACCGTTTCTTCCTGGACCAGGTGGTGACGCGCATTGTCGAAATCTGGCATGCCAAACTCACGGATTATCCCGGCAACTATTCCCGGTATCTGATCGCCCGCGATGAACGCGTCACGGCTTTGCGGGAGCTCAAAAGTCGTCAGGACGAAGAAATCGCCCGCCTTGAAGCATTCATCAACAAATTTCGCTACAATGCCAACAAGGCGTCTCTGGTGCAGAGCCGGGTCAAGCAGTTGGAAAAAATCGAACGCATTGAACTTCCCCCGGAACGAAAAAAGATCGGATTCTCTTTTCCGATTCCACCCAAAAGCGGGCGTCTCTCGCTCAGCCTCTCCGGAGTGTCACATGGCTATGGTGACGTGTCGGTCATCGAAGAGGTCGATCTCATTGTCGAGCGTGGGGAACGTATCGCTCTGGTCGGCGCCAACGGCGCCGGTAAATCGACTATGATGCGTCTGTTGGCCGGTGTCGAGGCCCCTCTCAAAGGGAAACGTGAGGAAGGGCATAACCTGATCATGGCCTATTTTGCTCAGGATCAGGCACATACTCTTGATCCCGGCTTGACCGTCATTGAACAGATCACCCGGGCAGCACCTTATGATATGGTGCCGAAAGTCCGCAATCTGCTCGGTGCCTTCCTGTTTCATGGCGATGACGTACATAAGAAGGTGGCTGTCCTCTCCGGAGGAGAGCGCAATCGTCTGGCACTGGCGATCCTGCTGCTTCGGCCAGCCAATCTCTTATTACTGGATGAGCCGACCAACCATCTCGACCTTGCTTCCAAGGATGTTCTGCTGCAGGCGCTCAAAGGCTATCAGGGTACCTTGGTGTTCGTTTCTCACGATCGCTACTTTGTCGATGCTCTGGCCAGCAGGGTTGTTGAGGTCGCTGCCCATCGTGCGACCTCTTATCCCGGCAATTATGCTGATTTCCTGCGATCCAAAAGCGGCGAAGGCGATGCCAGTCACTCGTCATTGCGGGTTGAACAAGCCAACGTGAAACATGCTTCTGCACAAGCGACCGATAAGGTCTCCCGCGTTGTCTCGCATGCGGAACGCAAGGCGGAGCGCAGGGAAGAGCAAAAGCGGCAAAAACAGCTTGTCGAAGTCGAGAATCGCATTGAGGCCCTTGAACAGGCGCTGGCCGATCTGACAAACGAGATGCAGGACCCGGCAATGGCCATCGATCATAGCCGTCTCGGCAAGTTGATTGACAAGCATACCAACCTGCAGACGGAATTGGATGACTGCCTGGAACGCTGGGAGGTTCTGCAGGAGTTGCTTGCAGAGGATGGTGCATCGTGAGCCGCCCGTTTGTGATTACCGTCGCCAGCGAAAAAGGCGGGGTTGGAAAGACCACGAT
>JAVVDT010000234.1:0-3704 GCA_032250875.1 Desulfuromonadales bacterium
CGCAGCGATCTCAAATATCGCACCTTAAATCGCTACCTGAAGTTGCTTGAGGATGCTGGCATTGAGGACCCGCTCACAGTGCCCGCTGAGCAACAGAAGAAAACCGAACTCGAGGCACGGGAAAAAGTTCGCAAGCAGTATGATGAATATTTCGAACGCCTGAAAAAAGAGACCAACAAAGATCACTATGATCGCTATCTGAACGCGTTTTCTCGTGCTTTTGACCCGCACACAACCTATATGCCCCCTCAGTCCAAGGAGGACTTCGACATCAGTATGCGCGGGTCTCTGGAGGGAATCGGTGCCACACTGCGTGAGGAAGACGGTTACATCAAAGTCGTCAAAGTGATCCCCGGCAGTGCTGCAGCCAGGCAGGGTCAGCTCAGTGCCGACGATGTTATTCTTGCTGTCGCACAGGGCAATGAAGAACCTGTCGATGTTACGGATATGCGCTTGCGTGATGCGGTTGCTTTGATCCGTGGCAAAAAAGGCACTGAGGTTCGGCTCACGCTCCGACGACTGGGGCTTAAGCCTTTTGTCGTAGCAATCGTGCGTGACGTTGTGGTTATTGAGGAGTCGTTTGTCAAGTCCGTTATGTTGACGGATCCACAGTCCGGGAACCGTTATGGCTATGTCAAGGTGCCAAGCTTTTACCGTGACTTTGAAAATACTCGCGATGGTGGCGAGGGCCGAAATTCGACTGACGACGTCAAGGCTGCACTCGAAACTTTTAACGAAAAAGAGATGTCTGGACTGATCCTGGATCTGCGCAACAATGGTGGCGGAGCTTTAACGGATGCAGTCGGCGTTGCCGGGTTGTTTCTGGGTGAAGGCCCCGTCGTTCAGGTCCGTAACGGTGGTGGTGATGCCAAGGTCTTGTACAGCTACAATAAGCAGGTTGCCTACCATGGACCGCTGGTCGTGCTGGTAAATCAGTTCAGCGCTTCTGCCTCCGAGATCGTCGCAGGGGCTTTACAGGACTATGGCCGCGCCGTAGTTGTCGGCAGTGAGCACACTCATGGCAAAGGGACCGTGCAGGTCATCATGGATCTGGACAAGAGTTTGACGTTAAGAAACATGCGCGAGTTTATGCCTCTCGGCGCGCTTAAAATGACCACTCAGAAGTTTTACCGTGTCAGCGGCGATTCTACTCAGTATCGTGGCGTTATCCCGGACGTCATTTTGCCTGACCGCAGCCGTTACAATGAATATGGTGAACGCTATCTGGATTACAGCCTTCCCTGGGACCGCATTGAAGAGGTTGAACATAAGGAATGGCCGCCTGTTGATCGCGCCGAATTGAATGTCAAAAGTCAGAGCAGAGTTGCCAAGGATGAGGACTTTATTGAAATTCAACGTGTTGCCGAGGCAATGGGCGAGCGGATCAAAAACACCCGACAGTCGCTACGGATCAATGACGTTGTTCAAGAGAGAAACGACTTGCTGGGCATGAGTACCGGACCACATGGTGCAACCTCCAGCGAAATCGACGAAATGGACGAAGAAAAGCAACAACCGGACGATAATCGGGATGCAACGGAAATATTGATAGAAACTGTGTTGAAAGACCCTTATGCTAAGGAATCTATGGCAATCCTTGTTGATATGGCTGCGCAGCAGACCGTGATCGCCGGCAAAAAACACGAGTAACACACTTGACTTATCATATGCTTTAGTGAACGCCGGGAAGAACTCCCGGCGTTTGTGCTTTTGGATTATGCGTTAGAAATCAGGGCTGCAGACCAAGGCCAGTCAATAACCATTGGTATGCAGGCAATGTCTCTATCTCTTTAGCCAATGCTATAATTCGCTCCTGTTCGGTTCCCGTCACTTCTGGCAAAACTCCCAGCAAGTCTGCAGAGGCCAGAGAAGAGAGCAGATGAGGAGCTTCCTGTTCTGCTTCACTTGGGAAGGCGGGCATGCGGTTGATGATAAGGCCGCTAAGTTCCAGGTCCATGGCCCGCGCGGCAAAGGTTGTCAGGAGGGTGTGATTCAGAGTTCCAAGCCGCGGGTGAGTAATGACCAATAGTGGCAGTCCCAGCTGCCTGGCCAGATCCGCCATGATGTATCCTCCACGGATGGGAACCATCAGGCCTCCGGCTCCTTCGACAAGCACGAGATCTCTGCCTTGTCGAAGGACATGACAGGCTGCGGCGATTTTATCTGTATCAATCTGCTCTTTTGCTGCTGACGCTGCCTGGCACGGCGCTACAGGCTGTGTGAAACGATATGGCGAAATGAGCTCTTTGTCATCTGTCGATTCAGCAGCCCAGCGTAACAAAGCACCGTCTGCTCCCAACTCTGCAGAATTCGTGACACCCGTTTCAATCGGTTTCATCACCCCGACATTCATCCCCTGTGAAGAGAAATGTCGGGCCAGGGCTGCCGCAACCAGGGTTTTACCAACTCCGGTGTCGGTTCCGGTTATGAAGATGGCCGGACATAATTTTTCAGCAGCCATTTGTTTTTACCTCGATGTCGGTAAACATCTGCATGTCGATTTTTCTGTCTCGACCGGCCGTCGTCAGATAATTGCCGACCATGGTGCCGCTGGCGCCAGCCATGAAGATCCATGATTGCAACTCGCGTAAATTGGTTTCTCGCCCACCGCAGACGCTGATCGGTTTGTTCGGCAGAAAATATCGGAACATACTGATGGCACGGACGCAGTCCATAGGTGACAAGGAGAGATGGTTCTCCAGCGGAGTTCCCTGTACGGGATTAAGAAAATTCAGCGGTACCGAGTCGACATCCAGCTCACGTAATGTCTCTGCCAGTTCCACTCGTTGTTCCAGTGATTCGCCCAGGCCAAAGATACCGCCACAGCAGACTTTCATCCCTGATGCCTTAGCCAGCTTAACTGTTTTGACGTCCTCTTCATAATCGTGGGTGGTGCAGATGTGCGGGAAGAAGGAACGGGCGGTTTCCAGGTTGTGATGATAGGTGACGCAGCCTGCATCGGCCAGAGCCTGCGCCAGATCTCCTGTCAACAGACCTAATGATGCAGAGGGCTCAATGTCAAAACGATTGCGAATCTCGCGAATGGCAGAAAGAATAGAGTCGAATTCCTTACCGATTTTTGGCCGGGTGCCGCTGGTTACGATTCCATAGCAGTGAGAGCCTTCTTCCTGTGCCAGTCGGGCTCCATCAATGATCTCTTCTCTGGTTTTGAGAGGATAGACTGGTGGAGAGGATTGATGATGAGTTGATTGTGCACAGAAAGCGCAGTTCTCCTGACATCGACCGGATTTGGCGTTGATGATTGAACAGAGCTGAGCTATATTCCCAAAAACACGCTCTTTTAAATAATGGGCTCCAGCCATATATGCCGAATGCTCAGCTCCTTTGGAGCGAAGGATACTCAGCCCCTGAGCCCTGGTCGGTGATTGACCTGCAACAACGAGTTCGACAAACTGCTGTACCTCTTGCCAATAATTCATGGAAAACTCCTGATGGTTGATTTAAAAACCGGATTATCTGCAATGACTCAGGAATTGTCAACCACAACTGGAAATTGGTTAACGAGGGCTCTTTACTACTTATGTTATTTCTGATACATATTTGTTGACATGCCAACATCTGAATGCTAGAACAGTATTTCTTTTTTGTAATTATTCAGCACATAAGCGAGAGCATGTGGTCTGCAGCCATTGCCTGCGTCCAACGTTGTCACTTAACTTCCCGCAAGCAACAGCTGCAGCCCA
>JAVVDT010000235.1:0-3695 GCA_032250875.1 Desulfuromonadales bacterium
GGCCGAGAGGCTCCCTTATCAGGATTTCCATGACGCAGCCATTCCCATTCATATCATTGCCAGCGATTTCGTCAGCGGCGAGGAGGTCATTCTCTCCAAGGGAAAAATGCTACCAGCCCTTCAGGCCAGCGCCGCGATTCCCGGGATCTTTCCCCCGGTCGAAATCGATGGACGCTACCTGATCGATGGCGGCGTGGCCAACCACACACCGGTGTCAACTGCCATCAGGTTAGGAGCGTCGCGGCTGATTGTCCTGCCCACCGGGTTTACCTGCGCCCCGTCCATGCCGCCGACGGGGGCTCTGAATATCGCCCTGCATGCGTTGAATCTGATCATTGCAAGGCAGTTGCTGCAGGATCTTGAAGCTCATAAGGAGCAGGCGGAAATCCTGGTGGTTCCTCCCCTGTGCCCGCAGAAAACCCATCCCCTCGATTTCCACTCGGCACGGCTGCTGATCGACGACGGATATGCTTTGACCCGGCAGTGGCTGGAACAGGACGGTCTGCAGAGGTGTTCTTCGTTCGAATGCCTCATGCTGCACAGCCACTATCAGGAGATGAAACAGTCGAACGACCACAGACAGGAAACGTTATGAAAAAAATATTGCTGCTTATTCTCACTTTGACCTTCGCGGCCCCCGTACTGGCAGGCGCAGCCCCGCAACCGGAACTCTGGCCGCGCTGGCAGGCTTTTAATGCCAACAGCACGGTGACGATCGACCATTCCGCCTGGGCTGGTTTTCTTGGTCGTTACCTGGTGACGAATCATCCCACCGCGATCAACCGAGTGCGCTATGCGGCGGTCACAAGCCAGGATAAAAAAACTTTGGATAATTACCTCGCCAGACTCCAGGGGACTGCGGTGTCCACCTTGAACCGCCAGGAACAGAAAGCCTACTGGATCAACCTGTACAATGCCCTGACCGTCAAGATCATTCTCGATCACTACCCGGTCAAAAGCATCCGCGACATCGATATCTCGCCCGGCTGGTTCAGCGACGGCCCCTGGGATGCCAAGCTGCTCACCATCGAGGGCGAGACACTCTCCCTGAACGATATCGAGCATCGCATTCTGCGGCCAATCTGGCAGGACAACCGCGTTCATTATGCGGTCAACTGCGCCAGTCTTGGCTGTCCGAATCTGCAACCGCAGCCGTTTACGGCGAACAATATGGAAGAGTTACTGGAAAAAACCGCCAGAGAGTACATCAACCATCCTCGCGGCATGAAGGTTGAGGGAAACAAAGCCATTCTCTCGTCGATCTACGACTGGTTTCAAGTGGATTTCGGAGGTAGTGAAGAGGGTATACGCCAGCATCTCCTGAAGTATGCAGGGTCAGACCGAGCTGAATATCTCAAAGCCGGGAAAGTGGATTTTTCCTATGACTACGACTGGACACTGAACGAATAGAGAAGGTTGCCATGGGACTGTTTTTCAGGAAACCCAAACAACAAATCGAGGCCGCCGATATTGCCGCGCATGTACAGCAATTGCTGTTACCTAAATCCCCGCCGGTCTGCGACTGGAGCTGCATCGGCGTGCGTAATCGAATGGCGGAAGGCCTTGGGGGCGACTTTTTTGATTTCCTCCCGACAGCCGATGGCTGCCAGGCGGTGATGATCGGTGATGTCGTCGGGCATGGTCCCTCCGCCGCTGTGGTCATGGGGCTGCTGTATGGTTACGTTCATGCCAAGCTCCAGATGGTTTGCTCCGTGCATCAGGTTGTTGACCAGGTCAACGCGTTTCTGAAATCGTTCGCCGCTCGGTCACAAACCCATGACCACCTGTTCTCCGCGACCCTGTTTTTCGGCATCATCGATCCCATAGCCCTGAAGCTGGAGTACATCAACGCCGGACATCCGCCGCCGTTGGTCAGACGTGGCGAAGAAATTCTGGCTTTACACTCGACCACCCAACCGCTGGGGTTTTTCGACGTTCCCGAACATTCCGTCAGATCGGTTCAATTCCAGAAGGACGACCGCTGGCTGCTGTACACCGACGGGATTACCGAGACGACTGCTGTCGATGGCGAACTGTTTGGTCGGCAGCGATTGGACAACCTGCTGCTGAATCATCAGGGAGACCACCTGGAATTCCTGGATGCTCTGCTTGCAGAGGTCATGGCCTTCGATGGCCAGGATCAACCCCAGGATGACTGCACGGCGATTGCCATCGATTTCCACAGAGACCGCACCGGCTAGAGATAAGGACGGTGACATTATGATGAAAAAACTGTTCAGCTTAAGCATTCTCCTCCTGCTTCTGCCCCTTGGAGCCTGGGCCGAGTGGGATTTTTCGCAACATGCGATTGTCCTGGATGAGATCCAGTCGGGTGGGCCACCCAAAGACGGCATCCCGGCCCTGACTGATCCCAAATATGTCCCGGCCGCCAAGGCCGACTTCATGCGCCCCGACGAACAGGTGATCGGAGTTGCCTTGAACGGCGTTGTCCGCGCCTACCCGACCCGGGTCTTGTCCTGGCATGAGCTGGTCAACGATCGCTTCGGTGAATTACCGGTGCTGGTGAGCTGGTGACCGCTCTCATTTGCGGGAGTCGTGTACTCCCGGCAGGTTGGCGAACAGGAATTGACCTTCGGCGTTTCCGGCATGCTCTACAAGGCCAATGTCCTGATGTACGACCGGCAGACCGAATCGCTCTGGTCGCAGGTTCGGCGGGAAGCGGTCACCGGGCCCATGACCGGCGCCAGGCTCAAGGTCCTGCCGTCCACGCTGACCACCTGGCAAAAATGGCTCAAGAAGCAGCCACAGACCGAGGTGCTCTCAATGGACACCGGCTACAGTCGCAATTACAGTCGGGACCCTTATGCCGACTACTACGAAAGCCGGAAAGGATTCCTCTCATTCTTTAAGCCTGGCCCGGGTGAGGAAGAAAAGGCGCTGGTGGCGGGCATCACGTTGGACGGCAGCGCCAGGGCATACCCGCTCGCTTTGCTGCGCCAGAAAAACGTACTGACCGATAACCTGAGCGGAACCACATTGACGTTGACCTATGACCCGAAGAGTGACCAGGTCAGTGTCCGGACGGCCGACGATCAAGAGATCGTGCCCCTGATCCTGTACTGGTTCGTCTGGAAAGGCATGTACCCGGAGTCAAGTCTGTTCAGAGTGGACGAGGAGTGACATGGCCGATTGGCATAAACTGATAAAAATCATCATCGGCGGACTTTGGCTTGGCCTCTTCGGGAGTGCGCTGATCCTGTGGTGGCGTTCGGACATGCCCCTGACCGAGATTCCTCGCCTTCTGGAGCAGTGGCTCAGCGAATTCGGGCTTGTCAAGGCGGCTTCGATCTACGTGGTTATCTATGCTATCCGTCCCTTGATTCTGTTCCCTGCGACGCTGCTGACCGTGGCCTCCGGGCTGGTCTTCGGCCCCTGGCTGGGGGTTCTGTTCACCATCGTCGGTGAGAACGCCAGTGCCAATCTCGCCTTTGTCATGGCCCGCTGGTTCGGCCGGGGGACGGTTGTCAAATATGCGGACCCTCGTTGGCGCCGCTGGGATCAAAAACTCGAACGGAACGGGCTGGTCACGGTTCTGATCATGCGTCTGGCCATGCTCCCCTTCGACGCGGTCAATTTCGGTTGCGGCCTGACGGCGGTGCGCCAGCGGGACTTCGCGCTCGGTACGTTTTTCGGCATCCTGCCGTCATTGATCGGCTTCGTATTGTTGGGCGGGA
>JAVVDT010000236.1:0-3682 GCA_032250875.1 Desulfuromonadales bacterium
GCGTCAAACATGTTCCACCTTTTCCCCTTAGTGAGAGCTATATATTCAGAGGTTGCTATATATACGCCTGCAACAATCAATTGTAAATGATTATTCCGATATCGGCCGCAGATAAAATCTGATAAGGTCTGATGTTTGCAACCAGAATCGGTACCCGTTGAACTGTTGAATCGTTTTAAGCCTTAAGAAATTCAACAGGTTTTTGCCTTAAGCGATTCAACGATTCAACGATTCAACAGTTCAACGATTCAACAGTTCAACGATTCAACGATTCAACAGTTTTTCAAACAACAAACAGGAGTCACCCAACCCATGGCACGTATTACCGTTGAAGATTGTCTACAAGCTGTTCCCAATCGCTTCCTGCTGGTCATGGTGGCGACCAAACGGGCCAAACAGCTGTTTAAAGGCGCTCAGCCGTTGGTTGAAAACAAAGGGAATAACCGCAAAATTGTGCTGGCTCTGCGGGAAATTGCTGCCGGCAAGGTTGAGTTTGAAATCCCTACCCGGAAACAACCCTGATCGTTTTCTGCATAAGGCGCCTCAAACGGGGCACCCTGGGAAACATACGATGCCGGCCAGTTATGGTCGGCATCCCTTTTCTTACCTGAGCGTCGGTTATGATCCGCATCGACGACATTCTGGAAGCAATCCACTCTTATCACGCCGAAGCTGACCTTGACGCTGTGCGCAGGGCCTACGTGTATTCTGCAAAGGTCCATCAGGGCCAGAACCGTCTCTCCGGCGATCCGTACATGTCTCACCTGCTGGAAGTGGCCGCTATCCTGACGCGGCTGCGTCTGGATGTGCCGACAATTGTAACCGGCCTGCTGCACGATACTCTTGAGGACACGCTTTCCACAAAAGAAGAATTACGACAACTGTTTGGTGACGAAGTGACTGACATGGTCGACGGTGTCACCAAGATCAGCAAGATCACCTTCAAGAACAGTGAGGAACGCCAGGCCGAGAATTTTCGCAAGATGTTGCTGGCCATGGCCAGAGATATCCGCGTCATCCTGGTTAAACTGGCCGACCGTCTGCACAACATGCGAACCCTTGCTTATCAGCCTGAGGATCGCCGCAAAAAAATCGCCCAGGAAACGGCGGATATTTATGCGCCGCTGGCCAATCGACTTGGCATCAGCTGGATTAAAAGTGAACTGGAGGACCTTGCTTTCAGTTACCTTGAGCCGGAAGCCTACAAAAACCTGGCAAAGAAGGTCGAGCAACACAGGCGTAAAAGCGATACCTATGTCGCGGACGTGAAACGGCGTCTTGAAGAAATCCTCAAGGAGCATGAGATCGAAGGTCAGGTCCAGGGTCGTTACAAGCACATCAGTTCCATACACAACAAGATCGTTAAACAGAAGATCGAATTTGACCAGATTCACGATCAGATAGCCTTCCGCATTATTGTACCGACCGTTCGCGACTGCTACGCCATGCTTGGCGTTATCCACTCTTTCTGGAAGCCGGTACCCGGGCGTTTCAAAGATTTTATCGCTATGCCCAAGGCCAATATGTACCAGTCTTTGCATACCACTGTTTTCGGGCCGGCCGGACAGCGTATGGAGGTGCAGCTCCGCACCGAAGAAATGCATCGCGTCGCCGAAGAGGGGATTGCCGCACACTGGAAATACAAAGAGGGCAAGGCGGCCAATCGTGCTGACGAAGGACGTTTCAGCTGGTTGAGGCAGATGCTTGAATGGCAGAAGGAACTCAAGGATTCCAGTGAGTTCATGTCTTCTGTCAAGGTTGATCTGTTCCCGGAAGAAGTCTACGTCTTCACTCCGAACGGCGATGTTAAGGAACTGCCCAAGCAGAGCACACCGATCGACTTCGCCTACAGCGTGCATTCCGATGTCGGCCAACATTGTACCGGCGCCAAGGTCAACGGCCGTCTGGTCCCTTTGAAAACCGAACTGAAAAATGGTGATATCGTTGAAATCCTCACGTCTACCCACCAGACACCCAGTAAAGACTGGCTGAAGTTTGTCAAAACATCCAAGGCGAAAAATCGTATTCGCAATTGGGTCAAGGAGCAGGAACGTCAGCAGAGCCTTGAGTTGGGACGCGATCTTCTGGAAAAGGAATTACGCAAGTACGGATTCAGTTTCAATCGCGCGGTCAACCTCGAGACGATGAAAGATACTTTTTCAGAGCTCGGCTTCCGCAGCCTGGAAGATCTGCAGGCGGCTGTCGGCTACGGCAAGGTTTCCTGCAACCAGGTGCTTTCCCGCCTCATCCCCGAGCAATTCAAGGCAGAAGCACCCAAACCAAGTCGTATCAGCCAGGTTTTGGGCAAGATTCGCAGAAAACCTGTCGACGCCATCAATGTTCAGGGTCTGGACGGGATTCTGGTTCGTTTTTCCAAGTGTTGCAACCCTCTGCCTGGAGATGAAATTATCGGTTTTATTTCACAGGGGATGGGCGTGACGGTGCATGCTGCCGATTGTCCGCGTGTTCTGGAAACCGATCCGGAACGCCGCATAGATGTTTCATGGAACCGTCAAAAGGGCGCGACGCGGTCGGTTAAAATAAGGATCTACAGCCTGGATCAAAAAGGGATTCTGGCCGCGGTCACCAAGGTCATTACCAAGTGTGAAGCCAATATCTTGCGGGCCAGCGTCTATTCGACCGAGGAAAGGCGTGGTATCCTTACCTTCGAAGTGGAAGTTCAGGATGTTTTGCACCTGAACCGGGTTATGGACTCCATCCAGAAGGTCAAAGGGGTTACGCAGGTCGAACGCTTAAAGACGGGGGGGAAGGGCTAGGGGCTTGGGGCTGGAGGCTGGAGGCTGGAGGAGGCTAACTGATTAACCAGGGAGGTTGTTGTTATGAAAAAACAGATACAGACTGATACGGCACCGGCCGCAATCGGGCCTTATTCACAGGCCATCCAGGCAGGCGGTTTTATCTTTTACTCGGGCCAGATCCCTCTGGATCCGCACAGCGGTGTCATGGTTTGCGGTGGCATTGTTGAACAGACCCGGCAGGTCATGGAAAATATGCGTGCTATCTTGTCGGCTTCGGGGCGGAATTTCTCGGATATTGTCAAAACCACCATTTATCTGACGGACCTGGCGGATTTTGCAACGGTCAATGCAATTTACGGCGAGTATTTTACTGAATCCCCGCCGGCGCGTGCCTGCGTGCAGGTGGCAGCACTGCCGAAGGGTGCGGCGGTGGAGATTGAGTGGATTGCGGTTGCGGCAGACGCTTGAGGCTGGAGGCTGGAGGGCGTCAACGACGAGGAGAGTACCATAAAAAAGGGGCGGCCTTAACAGGCTGCCCCTTGGTGTTTTCGCAATAACCAGCTCAGCAGGCTTTCTGAATCGCCCCTGAGCGGATGCAGCGCGTGCAGACTTTCATACTGTGCACTGAACCATTCTTGACAACAGCACGGACCTTCTGCAGATTAGGCTGAAAGACCCTCTTGGTTTTATTGTGCGCATGGCTGACGTTACAGCCACTCATCGGTTTCTTGCCACAGACATCACATTCGTTCGCCATTTTTCTCTCCTCCTGATACGTTCTGAACGGAATCTTCTATCATGGATAGTCACGCTTTGCAAGAGCTTTTCTTGTTTTGTAACTGTTCAGCACTTAAGCGAGAGCATGTGGGCTGCAGCTGTTGCTTGCGGGAAGTTAAGTGACAACGTTGGACGCAGGCAACGGT
>JAVVDT010000237.1:0-3661 GCA_032250875.1 Desulfuromonadales bacterium
GTCCACAAAGTGATTGCCTACTATTTGGAGAACCGCGCGGATGTAGACAAGTACATCGCCGATTGTGAAAGCCTGATTGACGAACATTTTATATCATAGCAGCGTATATCAAAAGAACAACAAGAGAACCCCTTACAGGTTAGCCGGGAAGCCAATCAAAAGAGTAAAACAGTCCATCAATTGCATCAAATTTTACAGCAAGCCTGTTTGTGTCAGCTGACAACATCGGCATGTCTCAAAAAAAATGGAAAATGGTCACGACGCTGCGGTAATAAGATGCCACCGGCCCAAGCTATTGTATCGCATCAGCCTTTAAAAAGAATTGATTCTCCGCAAAAAGGCCTTGAGCAGGCCATAGTTGCGCCGGTTGAATTTAAACACCAGACGCGGAAGGTCGATGAGATCTGGCTGATCCTGCTCTTCCGGCAGCGCACTGGTCAATTCGAGATGACTGTCCAGATCGAGTATCTCGCTGAATTCTTCTTCAAGAGTTATCAGGTTTTCCGGACTTAACAGCTTGTTCAGGCGGATGACAAACGTAGACCCCACCCAGCGACTGGAGTGATAAATACGATAGAAGTCGTGAATGATCTGCGCCGCCTCGAGGGGGTCGCGGGTGATGGTGAAGAGGCTGAAGTCTTCTCCTGAAATCAGGCCTTTCTTAAGCATGACTTCTTTCATGAAAGCAAACCATGGTTCCCAGTAGCTGCCATCGTCATCATCGATCAAAACCAGCGGTATGGGCGGATTTTTGCCGGTCTGCATCATGGTCAGGGTTTCCATCGCCTCGTCCATGGTACCGAAACCACCGGGAAAGAGTGCAACCGCGTCAGCTTCCTTCAGGAAGGCTACCTTACGGGTAAAAAAGTATTGGTAGGTGATGGAATGGCCGCTGTTTGCCATCACCGGGTTGGTCCCCTGTTCAAAAGGCAGGCGGATGTTCACAGCAAAGGAGTTCTCGGCACCGGCCCCTTCGTTGCCGGCATGCATGATACCGGGACCGCCACCAGTGATCACCATATAACCAAGCCGCACCAATTGCCGGGAGAAGGTTATGCATTTCTGGTAAATCGGCTCGCTCGCTGCGATGCGGGCCGAACCAAAGATAGTGACCTTTTTGCGCTCACGGTAAGGGCTGAACATTTTGCTGGTGTAGCGCATCTCCTTCATGGTCGCCCGCAGCATTTTAAGATCAGCGAGATAATCGTTTTCCTGGCCGGTCTTCAAGGCACTGATGACCATCTCTCGGATTATTTCCGGATAATGCACTTGTGCCAGCGACAGAATTTCATCGATCAGGTCATCAAGGGGGCCATTGGTTTTCTTGAAACTGATTTTCATAGCAGAGTCCTTCACAGAGACTAAAAAATCACTTTATCACGTCTTGATCCGATGAGCGCAATAATTGGTCGCTGCCAACCCGTTCCAGAGCAATCCAGAGGCCACGTAAGCTGGCAGCGGGATAACGTTCTGCAACGAACAGGTACTCTCGGCGCAGTTGCCGATCCAGATTAAGCAGCCGCTCGCGATCGGCAGAGCCTAAGCGACCGTCCAGAGTTTCGCAGAAGAAGGTGATGCAATTGTAAGGTCGTCGGTCAACCGGCAAACGACATCCCAGATCACCAAGGAAGGGGCAGGTCCTGCTGAAATCAGGAGAGGGAGGTTCTTGCTCCTCAAGCAGGTAAGCAAGCAGATTGGTCAGGGTGACATGATGTCGGCCGCAGCCGCAGCAGGCGCCGTCGCAGTCGGCACAGGATTCTGCCCCGCCTGCCTTGCTGAAGAGTTCATCAAGAGCCAGCTGGGTTGCTGCGATAAGCGCAAGCCGCTCTTTGAGCCATTGCCGCTCAAGGTTGCTGAGCATGGCAATCCCGCGGTTTATTCTTTGCAGGAGGGCCGGCCAGTCGACCGAAGATATTTCAAAATGCGTGGTCATAAGCTGGATAAAGAAGCGGCACCGGGCGATCAACCTGGTGCCGCCATAAAAGGTGGTTGGAGAGAACCGTAAGCCGGGTTCTGTTCCCCGTAGCAGTTACCTGCTGCGGGACGACGATCATTCCTCTAGGACCGTCGTTGCCGACGGCCTCAAGCAGCCTGACCCGGGAGTTTCGGACGGGCCGTCCTCAAGCACTCCCCTATTTGGCCTTGCTCCGGATGGGGTTTACCGAGCTGCCGATGTCACCACCGGCACTGGTGAGCTCTTACCTCACCCTTTCACCCTTACCTCACCTTCACCAAAGACTTTAACGGGAAAACCCGCCATGGTCTTGATGAAGCTGGGGCGGTCTTCTCTCTGTGGCACTTTCCCTGGGGTCGCCCCCGGTCCCCGTTAAGGACCATCCTGCCCTGTGGAGCCCGGACTTTCCTCCCCCCGCCTTCGCTCAAGGCTCCAGCAGGCGGCAATCGTCTGGTTGTCTCCAACCACGTAAGATCAGCAGATTTTGAATTTATTCGTCCGGTGTTGTCACGAAAAGCAGACGATTACAGTGCGGACATGTCTGAATTTCATTGACGACAAAGAGGCTATTGAACGTCTGCGGCGGCAGATGCATATGACAACCGAGACAAGCTCCGCCGCGTGCCTCGACAATAGCCACACCGGCGCGCCGGGACATCAGAAGCCCATAGCGCTTGCGCAGACCTTTCGGTAAGCCTTCCAGCAACGCTTCTCGCTGACGGTCCATCTCTGCAAGCTGCTTGTTTACAGCGACCAGGGAAGCGTCGATTTCGGCACAGCGGCTATCGGCCTGTTTAACAGCTGCCGCCAGCTCGGCATCCTTTTCAGCCTTGTCAGCCAAGAGAGACGTCAGAATCTCATCCTTGGCATCGATCTTCGCCTGAAGTTCTTTGGCCAGCTTATTAGCAGTGTCGACCTCCTTGAGCACCGCAACGTATTCTTTCTGCGTTTTGATCTGGGGGAGTCGACTTTCCGAGCGCTTAACGTTCTCCAGCTCCAGAGCCATAGCGTTGCTCAGTTCGGTTTTTTCTGCTTCAAGAACGCTGATTTCGCCTGCCAGGCTATCAACCATCTGCTGAAGACGATCAGTCTCTGCTTTCAGGACCTTTTGTTCATTGAGTCCGGCCTGACGGTCGTTCTCGACGATCTTCTTTTCCGTATCCAACTCCTGCAAATCTCGCAGTAACTGCAACTGCTTCTGCACGATAAGGACCTCCCTTGTTAATAATCTCTTTGTATCGACTACCTGGGTAGCCGAGCTTGCTTTAGTATAACCGGAATGGATCCTGCTCTCCGGTATAGGCTTCAAAAACAATGTCCCAATGACGTACACGTGCAGCATCACGTAAAGATTCTGCCGTCCGCTCAATCATCAATTTTTCCGTGGCAAAATGCCCGGCATCAATCAGGGCAATGTCAAGATCTTCTGCCTGACGTGCATCATGGTATTTGACATCACCAGTGACCAAAACATCGGCACCCTGGCGATGGGCGGTTTGCAACAGGCCGGCGCCACTGCCGCCGCAGAGGGCAACCTTATGAACAGGACGGCTTCCTGTTCCGATCAGGCGGAGATAGTCACAACCTAGAGCGTTCTTGACCCCGGCAGCAAAGGCATCCAGGGTCGTCGCATGTTCGAGCCTGCCGATGCGTCCCAACCCGGCACCCGGAACCTGGTTCTGCAACAACACAAGATCGTAAGCGACC
>JAVVDT010000238.1:0-3636 GCA_032250875.1 Desulfuromonadales bacterium
GCTTGATCTCCATCGGGTTGTGCCCTGCAGACACCAGCTTGACGCCTTCACGGTAGATGGACTGGGCCAGAACCGTAGCGGTCGTGGTACCATCGCCGGCAACATCAGAGGTCCTGGAAGCGACTTCCTTGACCAGCTGGGCGCCCATATTCTCGAAGTTACCTTCCAGCTCGATCTCCTTGGCGACGGTGACGCCGTCTTTGGTGATCAGCGGAGCGCCGTAGCTCTTGGCAATAACGACGTTGCGACCTTTGGGGCCGAGGGTGACTTTTACAGCGTTTGCAAGGGCGTTAACCCCATCCAGAATCGATGCGCGGGCTTCCTGCCCGAATCTAATTTCTTTACCAGCCATATCTATTGATCCTCCGTAATTGGTGTTGGGTAATGTGTTTATTCGACAACGCCGAGGACGTCGTCCTCACGCATCATCAAAAACTCTTTTCCTTCGATCTTGATTTCGGTGCCGGAATATTTACCGAACAGCACCTTGTCGCCGACCTTGACATCAAGCGGCAGAACCTTGCCGTCTTCAGTCACTTTGCCCTTGCCAACGGCAATGACATTGCCCTGCTGGGGCTTTTCCTTGGCGGAGTCGGGAATGATGATACCGGCTGCAGTGGTGGTCTCCTCCTCGAGACGTTCTACGATGATCCGGTCATGCAAAGGTCTGATGTTCATAATTTGTACTCTCCTTTCTTGAATAAGATCTGGGGTATAAGTTCTCTTGTTTGTCCTGAGATCCGTGTCTGGATAATCAAGTTAGCACTCAAGGCAAGAGAGTGCTAAAAGCAGGCCTAAATATAATCAGCCTCCCGAGATTGTCAAGGCATTTCCAGAAAAAATTGCAGAATAAAATGGGATTGTTTGCCGGAGGACATCCGGCCGTTGAGTTACCTGCTCAATTCGTCGACAAATCAGTTCTGCAGAGCCTTGAGAAGTTCACTTGCCAGAGCCATGGCGATATCGTCCGCCAGCTTGGCGCGTTCAATGCCGATAGTGGAACGATCATGATCAAAAAAGCTTTTGACCGGGTACACGAACCCGAAGGCGGGGGCATCCTGGTTGGGGAGGTAATAACTCAGACGAGCCTTGGTACGCAAATCTGTCGAACAACACCCTGAATCTTCCACATAGGCATAAATTTCACCTGTCACATATTTGCGGATTGACAGCCATTGCGGTGAAACACGCTGCAATCCTTCCTTTAGGATGACAAACTGCAGATTGAGAGCTTCACCTTCTCGATTCAGTGTATCTATAAACTGATCAAAAACGCGGGCATCGACATCATCGGGAACCATTAGGGAAACAAACGGCACGACATAAACAACTCCCGGTTCCGGCTCTGGCTCCGGCAAGAGGTTCGGTGGGCGGGGCGGGGCGATGTTCTTGCGAGGCTCAGGGAGGGAAGCGATCAGAAGCTGATCTTCAACAGCAGTTTCGCGCCGCACAATCCGACCCGGCCGAGCAACCGGCTTTGCCGAAGGACGCAGCTCCTGTGGGATGTCCGGTTGGGCAACGACTGCGGCAACCGAATCCTTGCCCATGATTACAGCGAACTCTTCGTCGGACCACATCTCTGTTTCTGTGTTCTCAAGAATGAGGGGGGAGGGCATTTCCGTCAACTCGTCAGAAGGAATAACCTCTGCAGTTTCCGGCACAAGGTCTTGCGGTAGTATTGGTGTTTCAACAAGCTCAGGTTCTACAGGTTCTACTGGAATCGGCAGCGAAACAGCTCTCGCCCGTTCAACCACGGGGATCTGCGGGATTTGTCCGAGAAGAGGAGAAGCAGGGACTTTCGGGACAGCATCCAGTTCAGCAACAGCAGACATCTCAAAAGGGGGGATCGGGTCTGCGATGGTTGGCAATGTTGGTACTGTCGGCTGCAGCGGGGCAGATTGCCGAGCGATCACATCGGGCATTTTGATTGCTTCGGGTATCGCTGGTTGAGCGGGTTCAATCGGCATGGTTGCAAGCTCAGACAGCGCCGGAATAACCTTGGGCACTTCAACCGCCGGCAGAATTACAGCCGGTTCAGCAATCTCCAGAAGTAGTGGTAAAGCTTCCATGACAACTTCTGTAGGAACTTCGGTTTCAACCGGTTCGACATGCTCAGGTGCCGGCGACAGAAATTCCTCGACCGTTTGCCGTTCCTGCCCGGTCAGAGATGTTTTAACCTCTGTGACCACCTCAGGCTTTTGCACGGCAACAGGTTGCTGAGCAGATAAGTCCACTTGCGGTGCGAGGACCTCTCCTGCAGGCAGGACGTCGAGGTAAACACTGCTCTCCTGCGGGACCCAAGACCGACCGGGACTTAATGGAGGGACATGTTGCAATTCGACCTGGGTAACAAATTCCTTATCAGCGGAGAATGACTCCGGTTCAGCAGGAAAGCCGCTTTTATGCATTCGCGGACTTGCCGGCGTGGTGCCTTGTGCAATCGACTTCCATGTCACAAAGCCGGAATCGCGAACAATAGCCGTAATGCGTTGCGGCAGATCACCGCCAACACCCTGACGGCAAACCATGCTGAGCTTGCCTTGCTCGTCGAATGGCCCAATCTGCAAGAACTTGCCGGGGTTGTCCTTCACAACTTTTGCGGAGAGCAGCGCCAAATCAAGCATAGCGAAACGATCGAGCCAATTGATCAATGTGGCAGAGTCAGAGAATTCCTTGACAGCCACTTTTTCCTGAAGCTTTTCAGCAAGCAGGTTGGCCAGGGAACCGGCTTGCTCAGAAGTGACCTGACCTGCGGCTTCATCTGATCCGGTGATCACACCAAGCATGAGACGTGCTTCGGCCGGACGGGAAACCAGTAGACTGAGCAAAAACAGGATCATGGTAAAGAAGTGCTTATTCATAGGTTTCAGCATCCTAATCACTCTTAACTTTACTGTCAATCTTGTTGCTTTCGGACCTATGGGTTCCATATGACGCGCGGCCTTCCGGGAAACCCGCAAGGCCGCGTTGACATCATCTGTAGATCGTTATTGAACTCAAGCTTCCGGAGCAAACAGATATTCTTCTTTTCAATCCTGACTGAGTCTGCCCAGGATTTTCTCTCCTATTGATGATTTCACAACTTCCCTGAGAACAGCAACGACCTGCTGGTCATAGGCGCCTTTAGCAGACTCAATAATTGTCAAGGTTTCATCGATCGAACGCGCACCCCGGTAAGCACGCGGTTTGACCATGGCACAGAAGCTGTTGACAACCGCAAGGACACGAGCCGGCAGAACGATTTCATCTCCCTTCAAGCCTTTTGGATAACCCTGCCCATCGAGGGTTTCATTCATCTGGCATACAGCATTAAAAACGGGCAGGCCGAAATCGATATCCTGTAAAACCCTGGCAGCATGCTCGACGTGCCGCTCCATCTCTTCCATTTCTTCAGCTGACAAAGTTCCAGACTTGAAGAGAAGATCTCGATTGACAAAAAGTTTGCCTATCTGCGAGAGGTTGGCCGCTGTCTCGACCGTTGCAATATCCAGATCACTGGCATTCAACGCCTTGGCAACTTCGACACCAAGACTGCCCATCAAGCGGGAGTGCCCGGCCAGATAAGGATCGGTCAGCTCTATGGCCCGGACCAGGGCTTCGACAGTTTTTGCCGTTGCCTGCTCATGGCGCCGCTGC
>JAVVDT010000239.1:0-3610 GCA_032250875.1 Desulfuromonadales bacterium
GCCGAGGAATCGCAACGGCTGGTGGTGCCATCCTTGGTGGTCTTGCTGGTTCGGCAATCGAGAAAGGCGCGACTACAGTTGCCGGCCTTGAACTGGAGGTTGAACTGGATAACGGCGAACTGATTCTTGTGGTCCAGGAGAATGATGGCGTTTACCGTGTCGGCGACCGTGTGCGCGTGATCCGGGACGCGCGAGGGATCACGCGGGTTCGTCAGTAATCTATCCTCAAATATGAAATTTTCACTTCGGCCCGTATAGTCCGTCTATGGTCTGCCAGGAGGGAAAAAATACCGTGATGCGCTGGCGCGGGACGATCGCGGATTGTTGTGATTATCGTATGTTCTTTTAATCATTTTGCATGGTATCGTGTTAAATTGATACGTTAACATCACACTTTAAACGGATCGATTGAAACGATGCACCAGATCGCCTGTCATGAATGTGACCTGATTCACACTCTCCCGCCTCTGCCGAAACGAGCTACAGCTCGTTGCATTCGCTGCGGTTCTGTGTTGTTCCAATCGAAGTCCAATAGTGTCGACCGCACCCTTGCCTGGACGATCTCCGGCCTGATCCTCTATATGGTCGCAATCACCTTTCCTTTCCTGGCCATGAAAAGCGGTTCAATGGTACAGGAGACCGGTCTTTTGAGTGGCATTCAGCAGTTGTTCAACCAGGGTATCATCCCTTTAGCGGTGCTGGTTCTTTTGACTTGCGTATTGATCCCTCTGATACAGATGCTCAGTCTGCTCTATGTTTTTGTCCCTTTGAAGCTCAACATCCGGGTCAAGTTTGCCGTTCCGGTCTTTCGCATATTTCAACACGTCAAACCCTGGAGCATGATGGAAATCTATATGCTCGGTATCCTCATAGCAATGGTCAAGCTGGCCAAGATGGCAACAATTGTACCGGGCCTGGCTGTGATCGCCTTCGGTTTGCTGATCTTCGTCCTCAATTTTGCGATCACCGCAGTTGATGCGCATATGGTCTGGGAACGACTGACAGGCGAATCATGAAAGAGGTTCTCATCACAGCCCGGCAACTCGGGCTGGCCAGCTGTCATGATTGTCATCTGCTCAGTCGCATGCCGGAACTTTCGGGCCGGCAGGCGGCTTACTGTCCGCGTTGCCGGGGAGAACTTCGCCAACGCAAGCCGAACAGCATTGCGCGGACCTGGGCTCTGGTGATTGCAGCCATGATCTTCTATGTTCCGGCGAACCTTTTGCCAATGACAATCACCACGACCTTCGGCAGCACGCAGACAGATACCATCATGAGTGGTGTGATCTACTTTATTTATGACGGTTCCTGGGGGATCGGCCTGGTGGTGTTTACGGCCAGTATTTTTGTGCCGTTTATGAAGTTTATCATTCTCATCTACCTGTTGCTTTCGGTGCAGTTCAAGTCAATCACGCGAGCCAGGGATCGTACCCGCCTCCATCGCCTTGCCGACGCGGTGGGGCGCTGGTCTATGGTCGACATCTACGTTGTCACCATTGTGGTTGCTCTGGTCAAACTCGGTATTATCGCAAACATTGAGGCCGGCCCGGCCGCCATCTATTTTGCATCCGTTGTCGTGATCACCATGATCGCTGCGAAATGTTTCGATCCGCGGCTGATCTGGGATGTTGTGGCGTCGCAAGATGAGTAAGGGGAATTTTGAAATGAAGCATGCCGAACAGGCTCCACAGGCACAGATACAGACCAGACGCAGTTTCTCGATCATCTGGGTCGTGCCGATTATCGCTCTGCTGATCGGCGGGTGGATGGCAATCAAGGCATGGTCGGAAAAGGGTCCCGAGATTACGATTATCTTCGAGTCGGCAGAAGGGCTTGAAGCCAACAAGACCAAGATCAAGTTTAAGGATGTCGAGATGGGCACGGTTACCGAGATCAGGCTCAAGCAAGATCTCTCCGGGGTTATCGTCACTGCCGAGATGACCAGGGATGCTGAAGATTACCTGACCGAGCAGAGCCAGTTCTGGATCGTGCGGGCGAGAGTGGCTGCAGGGGAGGTCAGCGGCCTGGAGACTCTTTTCTCCGGTGCCTACATCGGCTGTATACCGTCGAAGGAGGGGCAGCCAGCCAGGGAGTTCGTCGGTTTTGAAAAGCCCCCCATCGTCACGACTGGACTGCCCGGACGCCATTTCATCCTTGCAGCTGAAACGCTTGGCTCGCTTGATGTCGGATCGCCGGTCTACTATCGGGGGATCAAGGTCGGCCAGATCGTCGGCTACGAGTTTGACGCCGATGACGAGTCGGTAAATATTCGTGTATTCGTGAGCGCGCCATATCATGAAAAGGTGATGCAGAACAGCCGTTTCTGGAATGTCAGCGGCATCGATTTTACCCTGGATACGGAAGGGATCAAGGTCGATACCCAGTCACTGGTTTCGATCATGCTTGGCGGTGTGGCGTTCGATCTGCCGGAGCACCTCGAGTCAAGTCAACATGCGGACCAGGACCGTGTCTTCAAGCTTTATGCAAACCACGACGACACCAAGCAGAAAACCTACACGGTCAAACGTTATTACCTGATGTATTTCGATCAGAGCGTGCGTGGTTTGTCGCCAGGGGCACCGGTCGAGATCAAGGGGATCAAGCTTGGCGAGGTCCTCGATGTCAAGCTCGTGCTCAATTCTGACGAGCAGTCTTTTCGCGTAGCAATCCGGGTAATGATCGAGCCGGAGCGAATCGATGCTGAGATACAAAGCCGTGTCCCGACAGCTGCGACAGAAAGCTTCGCCGATGAGCGAGTTTTGCGCGACGATCTCGAGACGCTCGTCAGCAAAGGGCTAAGGGCGCAACTCAAAACCGGCAACCTGCTTACCGGCCAATTGTATGTCGATCTCGATTTCTATCCGGCGGCCTCTCCAGCTGAAGTTGTAATCGCCAATGGTCAACGAATCTTCCCGACTATCCCTGCGCCGCTTGAGCAGATCGCCCAAAGGGTTGACAATATCCTCGACGAATTCGAAAAGGTGCCCTTTGAGAAAATCGGTAAAGAGCTGCGTGAGGCTATTTCAGCCTTGACATTGACTCTCGAAGAGATCAAGACGATATCGGGGAGCGTCAATCAGGAGACGCTGCCCAGGATTAATACGACCCTGGAGGATCTCCAGGGAACCCTGCGTGGGATTGAAGCGACTATCGGTGAGGATTCCGCACTCAGCTACAATGCCGGCAAGCTCACGGATGAGTTCCTGGTCGCCATCCGTTCCTTGCGTTCGCTACTGGACTATCTGGAGCGTGAGCCTCAGGCTCTTATCTTCGGCAAGGAGGGAGAAAAATAATGAGCAGTACACGACTGAGATTAACAATCAGGTGGTTCGTCCTCATATCGACCTGTCTTGCCGTTGCCGGATGCATCGGTAAACAGTCTCCAAAAGTTACCTATTACAGCCTGCTCTCAATGAAGCAGATGGGCACTCATGCCGCTGCGCAGACCGGGGGCGATCAACGTCTGGGCATCGGGCCAATCAGCATTCCGGACGCACTGAAGCGGTCACAGATCGTTACCCGTGACGCGCAGAACATCTACCGCTTCGATGAGTACCATCGCTGGGCAGGTGTTCTGGAAAAGGACATTGCCTACGTTCTTGGGGATAAC
>JAVVDT010000023.1:0-20206 GCA_032250875.1 Desulfuromonadales bacterium
AAAGCCGATCGTCACGCCACCAGCGACTGGATGAAGGTCGAGCAGGAGCGCGGCATCTCCGTGACCACTTCGGTGATGAAATTCGGGCATCGCGACTGCGAGATCAACCTGCTTGACACGCCGGGTCACCAGGATTTCTCCGAGGATACCTATCGGGTCTTAACGGCCGTTGACAGCGCCCTGATGGTGATCGACAGCGCCAAGGGGGTCGAAGCCCAGACCGAGAAGCTTATGGCCGTCTGCCGGATGCGCAACACTCCGGTGCTGACTTTTATCAACAAGATGGATCGCGAGGGCCAGTACCCTCTCGATCTGCTTGCCGATGTTGAGGAAAAACTGCAGATCGAATGTGCGCCGATGTCCTGGCCGATTGGCATGGGCAAGCGCTTTAAAGGTGTTTACAACCTTTACCGCAAGGAGTTGCGTCTGTTTCGGCCTGGTGAGAAGCGTCTTGGCGAACATGTTCGTGTGATTAAGGATGTTAACGACAAGCAACTCGATGAACTGCTTGGCAGTGCTGCCGATGAATTACGCGCTGATATTGCGCTGCTCGAAGGCGCGGCCAACCCTTTTGACCTGAATGAATATCTCAAGGGCAACCAGACCCCGGTCTTCTTCGGCAGCGCCATCAACAACTTCGGTGTCGAGGAACTTCTCGATGCGCTGGTTGATATCGCTCCTCCCCCGGGACCGCGCCAGACCCAGAGCCGTCTGGTGGCTCCGGAAGAAGAGGCTTTCTCCGGCTTCGTCTTCAAGGTCCAGGCGAACATGGATCCAGCCCATCGCGACCGTATCGCTTTTCTGCGTATCTGCTCGGGACGCTTCCAGCGCGGCATGAAGGTCCGTCATCACCGCATCGGCAAGGACGTCAGTCTTTCCAAGGCAATCATCTTCATGGCTCAGGATCGGGCCAACGTTGAAGAAGCTTTCCCCGGCGATATCATCGGCCTGCACAACCACGGCACGATCAAGGTCGGTGATACTTTTACCGACAAGGAACCGCTCAAATTCACCGGCATCCCAAGCTTTGCCGCTGAACATTTCAGGCGGGTCCGGCTGAAGTCGCCTTTGAAGGCGAAGCAGTTGGAAAAGGGCTTGACGCAGCTCTCGGAAGAAGGAGCGATCCAGGTGTTTCGGCCGTTGCTCAGCAACGACTACATCGTCGGCGCCGTGGGCGTCCTGCAATTTGATGTCACCATGGAACGCCTGAAGACGGAATATGGCGTAGACGCTATCTACGAAAGTGTTGATTACGCCACGGCACGCTGGGTGGGCAGCTCCGATCCGAAAAAACTGGCCGAGTTCGAAAAGAAAAACCAGGCGAACCTGGCGCTCGATGCCGAAGGCAATCTCAGTTATCTCGCGCCCAGCGAATGGCGGCTCGGCTACGTCATGGAGCAGTGGCCGGGTATCGAGTTCTTAAAGACGCGGGAACATGATTAAGGGTTAGCGTTTTCATCTTCCAGAGAGGTATCAAGTTTTTTTCTTCGTGTCTTGGCGTCTTGGCGTCTTGGTGGCGAATAATTTTGGGTTGAAGTCCGAAAAATAACCATGATTCTACAGGAGGGCAGATGACCGGATCGGATTGGCGTCAAGATCGTCGGCGGGTCAAAAAAATATTGCAGGAAAATCAGGCTCTGGGCGAAATCTTCGTTCAGGGTTGGCTGCGAACCGTGCGGCGCAGCAAGGGGGTCATTTTTCTCGCCCTTAACGACGGCTCCTGCCTCAACAACCTGCAGATCGTTGTCGACGAGGCTTCGCCGGCTTTTGCAATGGCCGGTCAACTTGGCACCGGCGCCTGTATCGGTGTGCGCGGCGAGATGGTGGCGTCGCCCGGCGAAGGACAAAGCTGGGAGGTTCTGGCCGGGCAGATCATCCTCTACGGTGAGGCCGATGACAGTTTTCCTTTGCAGAAAAAGCGCCATAGCTTCGAATACCTGCGTTCGATTGCTCATTTACGGCCGCGTACCAACGCCTTCGGTGCGGTATTTCGCGTCCGCAGCCGCATTGCCCATGCGGTACACTGTTTCTTCCAGGAGCGCGGCTTCGTTTACGTGCAAACGCCGATTATCACGGCCAACGACTGTGAAGGTGCCGGGGAAATGTTTCGCGTGACGACTCTGGATCCCGAAAATCCCCCCCGGATCGACAGCCGCATTGCCTGGCACGATGATTTCTTTGGCAGCAGAACCGGCTTGACGGTGAGTGGCCAGTTACAAGCCGAGCTGTTTGCCACGGCGTTTACCGATGTCTATACGTTCGGTCCGACCTTTAGGGCTGAAAATTCCAATACCAGTCGGCACGCTTCCGAGTTCTGGATGATTGAGCCGGAAGTGGCTTTTGCCGACCTTGCGGCCAATTGCCAGCTTGCCGAAGATTTTTTCCGCTTCATGGTTACCTATGCTCTGGAACATTGCCAGGAGGATCTGGCGTTCTTCGATAAGTTTATCGACAACCACCTGATCGCAAGGCTTGAAAAAGTTGCAGAAACCGCATTCCAGTCGATGAGCTACACGCAAGCGATCGAACGTTTGCAAAAAAGCGGTGTGAGCTTTGAGTTTCCGGTGGAGTGGGGCTGCGATCTGCAGTCGGAGCATGAACGCTATCTGACGGAAAAAATTGTCGGCGGACCGCTCTTTGTGACCGACTATCCGGAAGGGATCAAGGCTTTTTACATGCGACGCAACGATGATGGGCGGACCGTGGCGGCCATGGATCTGCTGGTGCCGAAAGTTGGCGAGATTATCGGCGGCAGTCAGCGTGAAGAGCGTCTGGACGTGCTGCAGCACAAGATGCGGGCCTTTGATATCCTTCCGGAAAGCCTCGACTGGTATCTCGACACGCGTCGCTGGGGAAGCTGCCCTCATGCCGGTTTCGGACTCGGTTTTGAGCGGTTTCTGATGTATATCACCGGTATGGAGAATGTTCGCGACGTGATCCCGTTCCCGCGTACACCGGGCAATGCACGGTATTGATCAGCAGGGTGTTTCAGCGACAGTCCGCGGTCGGCGCAGCGCCCACAGCGACATCAGGGTATGCACGGCCAGGGTGCCGACGATCAGCGCCCCGGCGAGCAGGGTCGTCGCATGCGGCGCCTCTTGCAGAACCAGCCAGACCCAGAACGGCCCGAGGATCGTTTCAACGAGCAAAACGAGGCTGACTTCCGGCGCCGGCAGATAACGTGGCCCCTGAGTAATCAAAGTGAAGGAAACGGGAAGCACGAGGCCGCCGAGCAACAGCAGAAACACGATATCGGGCATCGCAACCACCAAAGGTTGAGCCCCGGCCAGAAAAGCCGCCGGGACCACCAGCAGGTTGCCGAACAAGTTGGCGGGAACCATGTTGACCGCCTTGCTGCTGCGCAGAATGACGATGTTGCTTGCCCAGGTGAGCGTGGCGCCAAGTGCCAGCAAGTCGCCAAGCAGCAGGCCGCTATGCAAGCTGCCGGAAAAGATCAGCAGAATTCCTCCGAAACAGATAAAAATAGCAACCCATGTGCGCATGGCGATTTTTTCGCGCAGGAACAACCAACTGAGCAGACTGCTGAACAAAGGCGCCGCTGCGAGAATGATCAAGGTGTTGGCGGCCGTGGTGTGCTTGAGCGAGTTGACGAAAAACAGGCTGCCGACGGCGACCACCGCAGCAGAAAGAAAACCTGCTCGTCCGGTATTGCGAAAACTCTGCACGAATTGACCGCGATAGCAGACGGCGAGAAAGATCGCCTGCATGACGCCGGTCAGCAGGCAGCGCCAGAAGAGCAGAGTCCAGACGTCACAATGGATCAGCCGCACCAACAGCGCATCCGGGCTGAGAATCACCACGGCGGCAAAGGTCAACAACAAGCCTTTAAGATGTGTGCTGTGATCTCTCATAGCGGTGATAGATTGCATAGAAAGTACAGAAAGGCAAGCCGGTTTTCGGTTTGACACGATTCCCGTCATATTGTAGAAACATCCGATGACGCACCCGGCAGTTCCTGCCGGTGCTGTCGATCAAAAAAACACGACGTGATGACAGCCTTGCCGGCTGCGTCCGTTTTTTTCTGAGTGGAAAGGATTAAAGACTGTGCCTTTGACAACGGTAGGCAAAATCGGTTTTATCGGTGGCGGCAATATGGCAGAAGCCTTTATCAAAGGACTGCTGAACGGTGGTTTCCCGGCTGCAGACATTCTGTTCTCGGAACCTAATGCAAAACGCCGTCAAATGATGGAAGAACATTATGCTGTCATCAGTGCTGCGAATAACGCGGATTTGGTCACTGCCAGCGACATCATCGTCCTGGCAACCAAGCCGCAGATTCTGGATAAAGTCCTGGAAGATATCGTCGCCGTTTTTAACGACGAAAAGCTGCTGATTTCGATCCTGGCCGGAATTACGACAACAAGACTGGAAACCGGTCTCGGCGGCAGGTCGCGCGTCGTGCGTTCCATGCCGAATACTCCGGCTCTCGCCGGCCAGGGCGCTGCGGCTCTCTGTCCCGGTAAATATGTTGACGAGGAGAATCGGCGCATCGCCCAACATCTGTTCGAGACGGTCGGGATCGCACTCTGGGTGGAAGAAGGGCAGATGGATGCGGTCACCGGGCTCTCCGGTTCCGGTCCGGCGTTTGTCTATACCTTCATCGAGGCGTTGACCGCCGGTGGCGTCCAGGAAGGTCTGCGACTCGATATCGCCCAGGCGCTGGCGGTACAGACCGTCGCCGGCGCTGCACTGCTGGTGCAGACAACCGGTGAGCATCCTGCGTTGCTGCGGGAAAAAGTCTGCAGCCCGGCGGGAACCACCATCAGTGCCATCCGCGTTCTCGAAGAGCGCGGGCTGCGGGCCATGATGATGGAAGCGGTTGGTGCTGCGACAGCACGATCCCGGGAGCTTGGCAAAGAGAACAAATAGATCAAATAGCGTTGAGTCTTATGAGAAACAAAAGGGCCGGTCAGTTGACCGGCCCTTTGTGGTTAAGAGGCGATGCGATCGCCAACATCACCAAAACTGCGCTGCAAATGCCCTTCCAGCATCCCCAGAAAATCGGCTTCGCGGTTCTCGCGGTAGACCATGGATGAAGCGATTTCACTGGCGAGAATAGCAAACAGATATTTTTCCGGCAGTCGCTTAAGGCGGCGGCGGTATCGTTCTTCGGCTTGCAGCATGTGTGGCAGGTGAGCAAGGATGGCCCGTCTGAAGAGAGGTTTCGAACAAAGGTGAGCATGTTTCTGGAAAAAAGCGAACAGGCGGGCGTAGTGATTGTTGATCTCACGACTGATTTCATCGGAGATCTCTGTGTATAGCTTGGTGCCTCCTTGTTCTCTGTGCCGCCGCAGGATCAGTCGTGCCTCATCCTGAGCGCGCCGCTCGAGAATGCCGATTACGTCCGCAACATAACGCTCTTTGTTGGCCATGAACTCCTTATCGGTAAGCAGCAGATTGGCAATGATCTCGTAAGAGGATGAGATGACGCCGCATTTGTTGGCTGAGGAGTCTCGCATGATCACAACGCCGCACTTCTGCAGTTCGTTGCGTGCTGTCGGGGTCAGGAAAGAATTGGCGCCCTCGATGATCGCCCGCGTGCTCGGAGTGCCGTTGTCGTCGAGAAAGCTTTGCCAGTTGTTGTTGTCGATCGTCTCCGGCCTGCCGCCGGCAGGAATAAAGAGATCCGTGTCGACGGTGAAAATCAGGCGACTGTATTCGTTGAAAAAATCGTCAGGAGAAATCCACTCATCCCTGATCCCGTTTTCATCTTTGCTGACTTTGCGATAGAGCTGTCGCAGCCCGTCAGTCTGCTGCTGGTTACGGTAAAGCAGGAAACCGCCGGCGTGCAGGGCCAATGGGTCAAAGGCCTCGATGTCATGTTTCAGGACCAGTTTTTTCAGGGCCTTGTGGTCTGCGCCGACCGGGTCATAAAGTGCGCCGGTGCCATCTACGATCAACCTGACCTGGATCTTCGGACAACGCTGCAACAGCAAGCGCAAGGCATTGCCGGCGACATCGCCGTTTGGCCCGCCGGTGAGCTTTAGCGAGAAGGAGTCGCTATGCATGTTGATGCCGAGGGCTTCCATAGTGATTTCAGCGAATTTGACGACCCCGGTTGATGTGACTCCATACTCTTTATGATTGATGCCGACTTTTTTGCTGGATATGACGCCAGCGCCAAGAAGATAGCCGCGCTGCGAGGATAAGCGGGCGATCAGCTCAATCATCTCATCATGCATGTTCTCGTCGGGACCAAGTTCGATCGGTTCATCCTCGCCGTAGTAATCGATGACTCTGGGACTGACGGCTTTACCGTCGCGCGTGACGAAAATGTCGAGGAAGGCGTTGATGAAGCCGTACTGAAGTTTGTAGAGACGGCGTGTCATCTTCTCATGATCATCTTCCCGTCCGGCGCGCAGCACCACACCCATCTTGGAGCCGCCTTCGTAGATATCCTTGTTTTTCAAGTGCTGGGTGTGGGCCAGCACATAGACTTCACGGAACAGGGTGTTGGCCGTGGTGACATACTCATCGCGTGTCCTGGTCAAAATGGTGCGCCAGCCACCGCGGGCGATGTCGGAGAAGCCGATATGGTAGCCGCTGCCGTGCCGACTGAAAAAGAAGGTGACGCGAAACGGGCGTTCAGTGGGAAGGCCGGAAGTGAAGCTGTCATCCAGGTCAGCGAGGTAGGCCGGTGCGATGCGAAACGCGAGCGCATGTTTCTCCAGGACAAAAAAGTTGGTTTTGAGGGTATGGCGGATAAATGACACACAACACTGGAAAATGGTTCTTCTGAATTCATCCAGAGAGCGGCGGCCGGTATTGTAGCTGGCGATGATTTTTTCTGTTGCAAGCAGGAGCTCCTGGTAAAGCCCCTGCTGTGCCTGCAAATCCGGATCAAAACGCAGCCGGAACAGCTTGATCAGCTTCAGAGTAATGTCCGGATGGGAATGAAACGCCCGCGATACGCCTTCCAGGTCAAACCGCGGCTGGTTGTTGTGCGCCAGGTTGGTGTGACAAAAGGCGATAAACGCATTGGTCAGGGCCGCTTCTTCGCCTGTCATGATGCCGTTGGTTACGAATTCGCGATAGGCCTCGGTCTCGGTGCCGAGGATCTGCGTATTGTAGAGCTCTTTCTGCAGGGTGAAGAACTGTTCGGAATCAGACTCCAGGAGCTTATCGTCTCTGGTGCGCACGTAGAAAGTAGAGAGAAAATAGGGATGCATGCCGTTGTTGATTGTCAGGCAATAGGCGCGCCTTACCTGAAGGCCGAGTCTTTTGAGAACTTCGAGGGTCTGGTAGAGGAAGTCTTTCTGGGGTGGATTGCCCACCGCAAACAACAGGCGTGTTTCGCGCTGGTGATCCTCACCTTCAGTCTCTTCCGAGGCCAGAAAGACGCCGCCATGGTCGTTGCCCTGCTGGTAAAGCCAAAGAATCTGGGCGACGCGTTTGGCAGGAGAGATGCGCACGTAGCTTTCATTGTTGATCCAGAGCATGCCCAGCAAAGGATCAAGGTTGTCGAAGTGGAAATCCGGGTAATGCTGACGGAGCTCTGTGAGAACTTCTTTGCGGATCCGCTGCGGGATCCGTGGCTTGCCTGCTTCGCGAATTTCCTCAGGGCTCTTGCGGTCGAATTCAAATCGTTGGATTTCGAGACGCTGGCTGGTTCCCGGCACGGGAGTAAAGGAGTGGGCGATATGTGCATACGAAATCTCCTTCTCCTGCAGGTTCCTCATCGTCTCGTAGAGAGAGCCGGGTTGCGAAAGACAGGCGAGGATCAACTTGCGCTCCGTTTCAGCGAGAATCCGTCGCCGATTGTTGCGCAGCCAGCCGAGACCCTTGGCAAGATCAGCAATGGCTTCAACCTCTTTCTTCATGGTGATGAAGAAGTAAGGGTGCATTTGCTCGCGCAACCATTCAAGATTGTCGGTCGTGCGCCCCAGTTCGTCAATGACCGTACGACGGACCTTCTGCAGTATGCGGTTGTCGATTGCCAGCTCGTTCATGGTCGCCTTTCCTGGTTAGCTCGATGCTGCCGTCGAAACGTTTCGACGGCGTTGTTTGATTGTTGGTGGGTATCTGGTGGCCGGGTGCCATGGTAGCAGACCTTCAAAGACTGTACCAATTGGCGTTTTGCAATAAAATTTTCTGATGGCGCAATTTAGTCAAGATTGAGCCGTTCACCGGAGCTGTTTTGCGTAGTAATAATTCCCTGTTGCATATGCAATGCATTTTTGCATAAAATACCCCGGTCTAGCGAGGAGGAATTTTCATGACTAAACAGGATATACCTGTCAATTTGCAAGCAGTTGCCCCCATGATCCTGGATGCACTTTCTGTTCCGTTGCTTGCTTGTGACGCACATGAGCGAATTGTTTTCGTCAATCCGGCAGCTGAAGATCAACTGAATGTCAAGGCCGGTATGCTGTTGACTGAACAGTTGCCCAAGCTGGCTGAAGCGGTTGGAAATTTTCGGCGTGGCGCATCCAATAATCCACCTTTGACAATCCTGCGTGGCTCCAGCGCCCCTTACCTGGCTTTGCTCAGTATGGTGAAAGACCCTGACGGCCAGACCTTAACGCTCTGCCTGCTGCCGCCCGCACCGTCAATGCCAGACTCGGATCGGCGCATGCTTGATTTTGAAGCACTGACTCTCGAGCTCCAAGCCATCATCGATTCTTCCTCCGACGGTTTGTTCGTCTGCGACGGCGAAGCCAATGTGATTCGGGTGAATCCTGCATCGGAGAGGATTCATAAGCGCCTGGCTACCGAGATGGTCGGGCGGAATATGCGCGAACTGATTCCGGAAGGGTTTATCGATCGTTCGGCAGCGCTCGAAGCCAGTGTGCAAAAGAAGGTTGTCAGCCTGCTGCAGAATATGCCGAATGGCAGAAAGCTGATTTCTATCGGCACACCGGTTTTTGACCAGAACGGTGAGCTGATCCGTGTCGTCGTCAGTGAACGTGACATTACCGAAATCGACAAATTACAGCGGGAGTTGGAAAACCAGGAAGCCATCAAAGACCAGTTCCGTCATCAGATGCTGGAAATGCAGCAGGCCGAGTTTGAGGGCAGGGAAATTATTGCCCGCAGCCCGAATATGATCAAGGCGCTGCGTCAGGCGCTGAAGGTCGCCGCGGCGGATTCATCAGTTCTGATCCTTGGTGAGTCAGGCGTCGGCAAAGGTGTGGTCGCCGACATGATTCATAGTAACTCCCGCCGTGCTGGCCGGCCGCTGATTAAGATTAATTGCGGAGCGATCCCCGAATCGCTGATCGAAGCTGAACTGTTCGGCTACGAGAAAGGCGCCTTTACCGGTGCCAGCCCAGGTGGCAAGCCGGGTCAGTTCGAACTGGCCCATGAAGGCATCCTGTTCCTCGATGAAATTGCCGAGCTACCACTGGCTGCTCAGGTCAAGCTGCTGCGGTTTCTGGAAGATGGCCGGATCACCCGTCTGGGCGGTACCGAAGAGCGTAAACTGGATGTGCGTGTGCTCGCCGCCACGCATCGCGATCTGGAAAAAATGATTGAAAGCGGATCTTTTCGGCTCGATCTCTATTACCGGCTCAATGTTATCCCGATTCATGTGCCGGCGCTGCGCGAGCGCAAGGACTGTCTGGTGCCTCTGATCCGGCATTACGTTGATCATTTCTCTGCGATCAACAAGGTGTCGAAACGTCTGACGCGCGCCGCTCTCGAGGCTCTCGCCGGTTACGCGTTTCCGGGTAATGTGCGTGAATTGATGAATATCAGTGAACGACTTGTGGTGATGTCGGAGACCGAGGTGATCGACCTCGCAGATTTGCCTTCACAAATTGTCGGTTCAGTGCAAACGGGCATCCCTGAGGATCTGTCCTGGCCTGAGACCGTGACCTTGCAGCAGGCTCTTGAGACTGTAGAGCGCAACCTGCTGACTCGAGCGCGCGAGCGATACCGCAATCAGTCGATGATCGCCGCCGCTCTTGGTGTCAACCAGTCAACGATCGCCCGAAAATTGAAACGCTACGGTCTGTTGTGATTCCTGTGGATCATTTTGCCTGTAAAGCAATTGCAGTCACTTGAGATGCGATCCACACTGTTTATGCGCTAGTGCATAAGGACAGTACCTCAAGATCAGTATACAGCTAGTTCAAAGCCGGAAATTTTATTGAAGTCTGAATTACTCCCTCCCTGAAAATCTCCTCTCATGTGGTTTCTGAACGCTTTTTCTTACTCTCAAGTAACTGCAATTAAAGACGTTTATCTGGGTGTGACTATGTGGTAGAGTCTTTTCGTTCGCTCACCTCCCGGTTCATTGATTAAAATAAAACGGAGTTTGGCATCAGCTTTGCTTGATGAAATTCAGCACGTTTTTACAGTGCGGCTGTTAAGCCGCACTCAAAGTGGTATAATCAAGCATTTCGTCTGCAGTTAAATCAGTGAGTTTTCGACATCCTGTCGACTCACAAACTACAAACAAGGAGAAAAAGGTATGAAAAAGTATCTGGCAACATTGCTGGCAGTTTTCTTTGCAACCGGCACCGTATTCGCTGCCGACACCTTGAAAGTTGGTGTCCAGGCCCCCATTACCGGCAGCTACGCGAATGAAGGGCAGGGGATTGAGAACGGTGTGCGGCTGCTCGCCGAGCAGATCAACGCCACGGGCGGCGTGATGGGCAAGCAGATCGAAGTGATCATCTGCGACGACCAGGGGACTGCAATGGCCGCCGCCATCTGCGCCAAGGATCTGGTCAACAAGGGCGTCTCAATGGTTATCGGCTCCTACACCTCAACCTGTGCCGAGGCCGCACAAAAGACCTATTTTGACGCCGGCGTTCTGCAGACTTCCGACGGAACTGCCGATGCCCTGACCGAAAAGGGATACTGGACCTTCCTGCGCAACTCCTTCCCGAACAGCGCCGAGGCTGAATTCGCCGCCAACTACATGGTCAATGTAAAGAAATACCAGCGCATCGTAGTGTTGTCAGACTTCTCGACCTATGCGGACGGCCTGGGCAACGCCACGGAAGCGGCGATCAAGAAACTGGGCGGCAACGTGGTCTCCCGCGACAAGGTCAAAGCCGACTCGCAGAACTTCACCCCGGTACTGACCAACATCAAATCGAAAAACCCCGACGTGATCTTCTATGCCGGTTATTACTCCGATGGCGGCCTGCTGCGCGCCCAGCAGATGGCCCTCGGCATCAAGGCCGACTTCATCGGCGGTGACGCCAATGACAACCCCGATTTTGTAAAACTCGCCGGTACAGCGGCCGAAGGCGCATACATCATCAACGTTCCCTCTCCGGACGTGCTGCCCTACGACATAGCAAAATCCTTCATCGCTGACTACCAGAAAAAGTACGGTGAAATGCCTCCCTCCATCTGGGGTCTGATGAATATTGACGGCATGCGTGCCATCATTCACGGCATGGAGCAGACCAAGAGCTTCGATAATAAAAAGGTCGTCGACTACCTGCACAACATGAAAGAGCCACTGCCCGGGATCACTGGTCCTATCGCCTTCGCCAAAGATGGCAATCGCAAGGGCGGCGCCTATGTCGTCAAAAAAATTCAGGCCAACGGCGAGTATACTCACGAATATGTGCAGTAATAACGCCTGAGTCGTTCCAGGGGGGGAAGCGATCAGCTTCCCCCTTCTTTCTCCAGCAGCCTGTCGGACTATCCATAAGCCGGCTGCAAATACTCAATTCGCACGATCTCCCCTGTTTTCTGGCAGCAGGGTTGCAAGGTGGGTTATGGATATTTTTCTGCAACAGCTGGCCAACGGCCTGACTATCGGCAGCATGTTCGCCCTGGTGGCGCTCGGCTACACCATGGTGTACGGTGTCATGAAGCTGATCAACTTCGCTCATGGCGACATGGTGGCGGCTTCGGCTTTCGTCGGTCTGACCATCTATACCCAGGTCATGGGGCAATCCACATCACTCATGGCGGTCATTGTGATTTTTCTGCTCTCCGCACTCGTTATGGCCTGTGTCGGCATTGTTCTTGAGCGGGTTGCCTACCGGCCGTTGCGCGAGGCACCGCGCCTGTCGGCCGTAGTCTCGGCACTGGGCGCCAGCCTGGTAATCCAGAACGGCATCATGCTGATCTGGGGGCCGCGCATGCGGATTTTCCCCGAGCTGGTACCACAGGTTTACTGGGATTTCGGCGGGGTGGTGATCAGCCTGATCCAGGTGCTGATTCTGGCCATCTCTCTGGTTCTGATGGTTGCTCTTTACTTGTTTGTCGAGAAAACCCGCATGGGTACGGCGATTCGAGCCAGCTCTATCGACCAGGACGCCGCCAAACTGATGGGCATTGACGTCAACAGGGTCATCAGCCTGATCTTCATCATCGGCTCGTCGCTTGGTGCCATTGGCGGCCTGTTTATCGGCCTCTACTACCGCGGCATCACGTTCAACATGGGCTGGCAGTACGGCCTGTATGCCTTTATTGCCGCGATCATGGGCGGTATAGGCAACATCCCCGGAGCCATGCTCGGCGGCATGCTACTCGGTCTCTTTAATGCTTTTATCGCCGGCTACGTCTCGAGTACCTGGGCGGATGCCTTTACTTTTATTCTTTTGATCGTGATCCTGATCGTCCGTCCCACCGGGCTGCTTGGTGAGCGGGTTGCGGAGAAAGTCTGATGAAGAGTCTAGAACGATTCGGTTTCCCGGTTTTCTTCATCGTCATGGCGATTCTGCCATTACTGCTTGACCCGCGCTGGCAGGCCGTGGCGATTACTTTCCTGATCTTTTCCGTGGTCGCCCTGTCCCAGGACATCATCCTCGGCAAGGCTGGCATGTTCAATATGGGCCAGGCCATGTTCTTCGGTATGGGTGCCTACCTCACGGCGATCCTTAATTCCCAGTTCGGCTGGCCGATGCTGGCCACTATCCCGGTGGCGATCCTCGTTCCCGCCCTGATCGGCATCCTGTTGGCCGCACCGATTGTCCACCTGCGCGGCGATTATCTGCTGGTGGTCACCATCGGCTTCAATATTGTCTTTGTCCAGGTGGTGCAGAACAATCTGGGTGGTGTCACCGGCGGGCCAAACGGCATCTTTGGTCTCGACCCCATGAATCTTTTCGGTATCCAGCTGGCCAGCCAGCAGGCGGTCTACTACTTTGCCTTCGCGGTCCTGCTGCTGACATTTGCGGTCATGCGCAACCTCGAGAAGAGCAAGGCTGGCCGCGCACTGCACTATCTGCGTCTGGACCAACTGGCCGCCGAGAGCATCGGCATCAACACCAGAGTTTTCAAAATCTTCGCTTTCGGCCTCGGCGCAGGCATTGCCGGTCTGGCCGGCACGGTCTACGCGACCCAATACGCGGCGGTCAGTCCGGAGGCTTTCGAGTTCATTCAGTCGGTTCTCTTCTTCAGCATCGTGCTGGTCGGCGGATCGTCTCTGCCGGGGGTGTTGCTCGGCGTCTTTGTCATGTTCGTGCTGCCGGAGATCTTCCGTGAGTTTGCCACCTGGCGCTTTTTTGTCTTCGGCTTCGCCATGATAGCAGCAATGATCCTGCGTCCGCGCGGCATCTGGCCGGCAAAATTCGGTAAAATCCCCAAGTTCTTGATCAAGGAAAACAGCCATGGCGCATAACGAACTGATATTGACCGACGTCACCAAGCGTTTTGGCGGATTGACCGCCGTCGATGCTTTGAGCTTCAAGGTTTCGGCTGGACAGATCTACGGCATTATCGGTCCCAACGGCGCTGGCAAGACCACGGTCTTTAACTGCATTACCGGCATCTACAAGTCGGAACAGGGCTCGGTCAAGTGGCGCGGCGAAGAAATCCGCGGCCTGACCCCTTACCAGATCGTCGATCGCGGCATTGTCCGTACCTTTCAGACGATCCGTCTGTTCAGCCAGATGTCGGTCGCCGAAAACGTCATGAGCGGCCGTCACATCAAGAGTAAGCAGAAGCTCTGGCACGGTATCGTGCATAGCCCGTGGTCGAGGCGTGACGAGTTGGAAAACTGGCATAAGGTGGATGAACAGCTCGATTTTTTCAACCTCAGCGAGTTTGCCGCCACCCCGACCGGTTCTCTCCCTTACGGCATCCAGCGGCGGGTCGAGATGGCCCGGGCGATGGCGGTCGACCCGACCCTGTTGATTCTCGACGAGCCGGCCGCCGGTCTCAACGACAAGGAAACCATGGAGTTGCTGCAGACCATCTTCAAAATCCGCGACAAGGGCGTCACGGTGTTGCTGATCGAACACGACATGGACATGGTCATGGAGGTGACCGACTATCTGACGGTGCTCAACTTCGGCAAGAAGATCGCTGAAGGCACCCCCGAGGCAATCCAGAAACATCCGGCGGTCATCGAGGCCTACCTGGGAAGTGAGGATGACGACGATGAGTAACGATGTCTTGTTTGAAATCAAGGATCTTGAAGTTTCCTACGGAGCTATCGCTGCCATCAAGGGGCTCTCGCTGGAGGTGCATAAAGGGGAGATTGTCGCCATCCTGGGCGCCAATGGCGCTGGCAAGACCACGACCATGCGCACCATCAGCCAGTTGATCAAGGCCAAGGCCGGCTCGATCCGCTTCAAGGGGCATGAGTTGACCCAGTTGCCGGCGCACAAGATCGTCAAACTGGGGATCAGTCACTCGCCGGAAGGGCGACGGGTCTTTGGCATTTTGACCGTCGAGGAGAACCTGACGCTCGGCGCTTTTTCGCAGAGCAAGCTGGATCGTAAAACCCTGGCCTGGGTTTATGACCTGTTTCCGCGCCTTCAGGAACGACGCAAGCAGCTGGCCGGGACCTTGTCGGGTGGTGAACAGCAGATGCTGGCTATCGGGCGAGCCCTGATGAGCAATCCGGAGATGGTGCTGCTCGACGAGCCGTCGCTCGGCATTGCGCCGATTCTGGTCAAGGCGATTTTCAAACAGATCAAGGAAATCGCCAAAAGTGGTGTAACCGTTCTGCTGGTGGAGCAGAACGCCAAAGCCGCTCTGAAGCTGGCCGATCGCGGTTATGTGCTGGATGTCGGTAAAATTGCTCTATCCGGGACTTCGGCTGAGCTGCTGGCATCGGAAAAAGTCCAGGAAGCTTATCTTGGCAAGAAAAACTAGTGTCCTGTGCGGTTAGTTCGCCGCACTCATTGCAAGGGATTTTGGTTCCTGGCAAGGCGCGGCGACGCAGGCCTAGCAATGCTTAAGCCGAGGAGACGTAACGCAGCCAGGGGCCAAAAGCGCTGCAATGAGAAGGAATGAACTAACCGCACGGGGCACTAGTCTAACCATTATAGAAAACGACAAGGAGTAACTGTCACATGAGTCATCCCACCGTACCGATGGGCACCAATTTTATTCGCAACATCATCGAAGAGGATCTCGCCAGCGGTAAACACAAGACTGTCATTACCCGCTTTCCACCGGAACCGAACGGTTATCTGCATATCGGCCATGCCAAATCAATCTGTCTCAATTTCGGCCTGGCCAGCCATTACGGAGGACGTTGCCACCTGCGCTTTGATGATACCAACCCGGTCAAGGAGGAGCAGGAATATATCGATGCCATTAAGACCGATCTGAGCTGGCTCGGCTTTGACTGGGGGGTACACGAATACCATGCCTCGGATTATTTTGAGACGCTGTATTCTTATGCGGAAAAGCTGGTGAACAAGGGACTTGCCTATGTCTGTGACCTGAACCCTGAGGAGATGCGTATCTATCGCGGCACCCTGACAGAGCCCGGCAGGGAGAGTCCTTACCGCAGCCGCAGCGGCGAGGAGAACCTTGATCTGCTGCGGCGCATGCGGGCCGGTGAGTTCGCCAACGGTTCCCGGGTACTGCGCGCCAGAATCGATATGGCTTCAGCCAACCTGAACCTGCGTGACCCGATTCTCTATCGTATTCTGCGGGCCGCTCATCCACGTACCGGCACTACCTGGTGTATTTATCCAATGTACGATTTCGCGCATGGCCAGTCGGATTCGATCGAAAAGATTACCCATTCACTCTGCACCCTCGAATTTCAGGATCATCGGCCTCTTTACGATTGGCTCTGCGAAGCGCTGGAGATTTACCATCCACGCCAGATCGAATTTGCACGCCTGAATCTTACCTATACGGTGATGAGCAAGCGGCGTCTGCTGGAACTTGTCAACGAAAAGCATGTTTGCGGCTGGGATGACCCGCGTATGCCGACCCTCTCAGGGATGCGCCGGCGCGGTTTTCCTCCTGCGGCAATCCGCACTTTTTGCGAACGCATCGGCGTCGGCAAGAGCGACAGCGTTATTGACATGAGTGTCCTTGAAGATTGTGTCCGTGAGAATCTCGACCAGAGCGCGCCGCGCGCCATGGGTGTGCTGCGCCCGCTCAAGGTAACGATTACCAATTATCCCGAGGGGCAGACCGAAGAGTTTACTGTTGCCATGCACCCCAAGGATCCTGCCATGGGGAGTCGCACCATCCCTTTCAGCCGTGAGATTTATATCGATCAGGAAGATTTCATGGAAGACCCGCCCAAGCAATTCTTCCGCCTGGGGCCGGGGCGCGAAGTCCGCCTGCGCTACGGCTATATCATCCGCTGTGATGATGTGATCAAGGACCCTGTCTCCGGTGCAGTGGTTGAGCTACGCTGCAGTTATGATGCGGAAACCGGTGGTGGTGCCCTGCCGGAAGGGCGCAAGAAGGTCAAGGGGATTATTCATTGGCTCTCCGCGGCGCATGCCGTGCCAATCGAAGCCCGACTCTATGATCGCCTGTTCAGTGTTGCTAACCCGGCAGCAGAAAAAGATCGTGATTATCGTCAATTAATCAATGCAGAAGCCCTTGAAGTCCTTCCGCAGGCATTTGTGGAACCAGGTCTTGCCGGCGCCGCAGCCGGGGCGTCATTCCAGTTTGAACGCCTGGGTTATTTCTGCATCGACAGTAAAGATTCGCGACCGAACAGGTTGGTATTCAACCGCAGTGTAACCTTGCGTGATGCCTGGACAAAGCTGGAGACTAAGGGCAACCTTTCGTAGCTTATGCCACGTCGACTGAAGATATCTGTCATCGATGACAGTATGGAACTCTGTCAGGATCTGCGAGACTGGCTGAACCAAACCGCTCACGAGGTGCTCTGCAGCTCTGCCGGTCGAACACTGATACCCACTCTTGTGGAGTATCAGCCGCACCTGATTGTGCTCGGCATGGCCCGTTATGCCTGCGAGGGGATGGAGGTTTTCCGTAAACTCAGCAACCATCGGCAATTACGCCAAGTGGCGATGATTGTTGTCAGTGATGATGCCGGCCTCGAATACGAAATGCTGGATGCTTTCGACTTCCAGGTGCATCCGTTCGATCGTGAACGCTTGCATGTCTGTTTGAAACGGCTGTCGGACAGTCGCAAATATTTACCGGTCGTCTCTTTCGCTGAAGCGGATCTCGCCGGCTTCAAAAGTTTCCTGCTTGAACACAGCGGCCTGCACTTCAGTCAACACAATCATCGTATCCTTGAGAGGGGCCTGATGCGTCGCGTCCAGGCCCTGCGCATGGAATCATTGTCGGCTTATTTTGCTTTCCTGACGGCAACCCCTGACAACTATGACGAAATAAACAAATTGCTTGGCCTGTTGACTGTCGGTGAGACCTCGTTTTTCCGCTATCGATCCCATCGGGAAGCGGTGCTTAACTATGTCATTCCCAAGCTGATGGAACAAAACAAATCACATGGCAAACTACGCTTCTGGTCGGCCGGTTGCTCCACCGGTGAGGAGCCTTACTCGCTGGCGATTATGCTGCTTGAAAACTTCCCTGAGCTGGTTGACTGGGATATTCAAATTCTGGCGACAGATATCAACAAGCGTGCCTTGCGTCAGGCCCGTGAGGGCCTATATGGCGAGCGTTCGATGCGGATGATGGAAACGGTGCTGCGGGAACGTTATTTTGAAAAGGTTAACAATCACTTTCTGCTTACTGAACATGCCAAGCGTATGGTGCGCTTTGATTATCTCAATCTGCGAACGGATCCTTTTCCGGCAGTAAATAACGCTACCTGTGATATCGATATGCTGCTTTGTCGCAACGTGCTGATCTATTTTGAACTCGAAACAATTCGTCGAATCATTGAAAAATTCAGTCAGGTCTTAAGGCCGCAAGGTTTCCTCTTCATGGGACATTCGGAGACAATGCAGAATGTCTCCGATCAATTTCAACGACATCACCAGAACAATGCATTTTTTTATCAGCTTAAAGAGCGTACGTCGATCGCCAGCGGTGTCACCGAAAGCATTCCGGCAAGGAACGTCAGTCGGGCTGAATCGGTTGCTCAAGTGCCGGCAAAGATACGCAGTCAATCAACTTTGACAACAGTTGTGCCATCAACGACGGCTCTGGCAGAGAGCCAAAAGGTCGTTGTTCGCTGTCCTGAACAACTCTACCGCGATGCCCTGTTTGCCTTTGATCATGAGAAGTTTACAGAATCAGCCAAATTGTTTGAACAGATTCTTGAGCAGCAGCCAACCAATCCCAAAGCCCTGGTCGGCAAGGGTTTGCTGCTGGCCAATCAGGGCAAGAATGATGAGGCCAGAATCTGCTGTGCCCGGGCGATCAAGGCGAATGACTTGTTGCCGGAAGCCTATTTACTGCGTGGGCTGATTCTCGACATGGAGGGACTTCTCGAGCGCGCTCTGGTTGAGTATCAGAAGGTTTTGTGGCTCGACCCCGCTTTTGTTATGGCTCATTATCTCTCTGCGAAAGTTCATGGTCGACTGGCTGATACAGAAAAAAAACTACGTTCTTTGCGGAATACCATCCGTATCCTTGAACAAGCGGCTGATCAATCACAGATTCCTTTCTCCGGCGGGCTCTCGCGCGGGGTATTCCTTGAAATCGTTCGTCATGAACTGACTGAGATTCCCCGTCAGTGAATCAGGCCTCATGCCCTCGAAGATGGCATCCCCTGTCGTTCTTTATCCAAAGCCCTTTTGCAATGCATTAAACAGAGTCCGCAGTCTGTCTGACTAGTCATGAGCCGGCTGCTTGTAAACAGCGAACCGACGCGGATTTCTGATAGTTTTTTTGATTCTGATGAATTGCTAAAAATTGTTAATTTCGCTTTGTTTGACAAAGATGAAACATCGTTATAATCTGCGACGTCCGCTCGCTTTGAGCGGTCCCAGAGACATTCACGGAGTCCTGCCCGAGGGAGTTGCTTGCGCATGCACGAAAGTCAGGGTTATGAAATAGAACAAATCTTGCAGGAAATGCGCACGGACTATTGGCGTAACCTGGAAGCGGTAGAGGAAAGCAGCGGAGGGATCGTAACCGAATATCTGATTGTTCGCTGCGGCGCTAAACGTTACGGATTGCCGGCGGCGAACTGCCGCGAGGTTCTCAAGTTGCCGCGTCTGGTCAGGGTGCCCCGGCTGCCTGAACATCTGCGCGGGATTTTCAACTTGCGTGGAGAAATCGTGGCGGTGACCGATCTGTGTCCTCTTGTCGGGCAGGGGGCACAGTCTGTTCACGAAAGCTTTCGCCTGGTGGTTATTGAAGATGGTGCAATCAGGACGGCGCTGCTGGTGGAAGTCGTTGAGGGATTGACCGGTATCGGCGAGGAACAGATTGAGCCTTTGGCTGAAGGAGCCGCGACAGGATCTCGTGATCTGGTTGCCGGCAAAGTCATGCAAGGCGAAGAGGTCCTTATCCTTCTCGATCTGGGCAAGCTTCTTGGACGATCAGAAATGATTGTCGATCAGAAGGAACAGATTGAAGGAACAGATTGAAGGAACAGATTGAAGGAACAGCTTGAAGTGAACAGTTGATCTGATGGTAAAGGGTTAATCAGGTCCAACAGAGTAAAGATGAGAGTGATGATGAATCGAATCAGCGTAAAAATAGTAATGGCTCTGGTCGGCGTATTGACTCTGATTATGGCGATATCGACCTGGCTGATTGTGGAGCAGCGCTCCAAGGTACTGCGTGAGGAACTGCTGGTCAAGGCAAGTGCCATGGCCAAGATCGGTGCCAAGGCCATGGAAGGGGTTCTGGAGCAGTCCTTGGCGAGTGGTCAGTTTTTTGAAGAGCAATTGTTCGATACCGACTACCGGGAGATCACTGAAGGGCCGCTTTCCGGTTCTGCCATTTCGAAGTATCGCACGGCCTACGATCTTTACCTGGATATGACGATCAAAGATTTTCAGGACACCTTTGCCGCCTCAGACCCGATGGTGGTGTTCGCCGTTCTGGTGGATCGCAACGGTTACCTGCCGACTCACAACAGCAAGTATTCAAAGCCGCTGACCGGTAATGATGA
>JAVVDT010000240.1:0-3519 GCA_032250875.1 Desulfuromonadales bacterium
GTTTCAATTTCAAGGGTGTCGCCATCGTAGATCCAGGTGACCGTGCCCTGCAGGTCAGGAGTTGGTTCTTCGGCGCAGGCAGGCAGGATCAGGAGGATGCTCAGCCAGAGGAGCAGGCAGAAGCTTCTGGAAATCAACCGCGTCCCCAGAGCAGGCGACAGGAAATCCCGGTAAAGAGCCCCCAGACCAGATTATAGAAAATAACGAAGAGTGCTGTGAGCTGCCCGAGATCAATTCCCAGCCAGCCGTGATGGGTCATGTAAGGATAAACAATGAAGAGCTGAAATGCGCTGGGCAGCAGGCTGACCCACAGCCCTTTGCGAACCCAGTGACGCCTGGATTTCAGCGGAGCGACGGTTAGAAAATACAACAGCCCCCAGAGCCCCCCCCAAATCAGGCGGGGATACAGCCAGTCAGGGGTCAGCGAGGGTGCCATGCGCACGCCTGCCATTGCTGGAAAACCCAATTGGCCGGCTTGCCAGGCCACCAGACTGCAGCAGAGCGCGCCGAGTATCCCGGCACAGAAACAGACGGCCATCAAGGTTCTGCTGCGTTGCATGATTCCTCCTGAAAGGATGGCGCACTCTGCATGAACGGAATGCTTCGTGGAGCGAATTGTCTGACAGGCTGCTGAGTCAACAGACTGTCAGCTTGCGTTCAAGGCCGTTCCCTCGTTCATGCTGCCTGTCCGGTAGCCCTGCAGGTCAAGGGCAACGTAGGTGAACCCCGCAGCCTTGAACTCGTTCAGTAGTCGCACACGCATCTCATCATCAATGATTCTCGATAGTTCGTCAAGGGCAACCTCGATGCGCGCGGTTTCATTATGATAGCGCACGCGAAAAGTGTGAAAACCATTTTCGCGCATAAAGGTTTCACAGCGATCGATCTGCTGTAAACGTTCCGCGGTAATTCGTGTGCCATAGGGGAAGCGTGAGGCAAGACATGCAAAAGGTTGTTTCTCCGCCGTTGACAGGCCGCTGCGACGGCTCAGGACACGGATCTCTTCTTTGGTGAGGCCAGCTTCGAGCAGAGGCGAACAAACCTTCAGCTCCAGGGCCGCCTCCCGGCCAGGCCGATAGTCATCCAGGTCGTCAAGGTTTGAGCCGTCAAAGACTTTGCTGTAGCCAAGTTCCCTGGCTTTGTTCAGGCAGATTTGAAACAGTTCTTTTTTGCAATGATAACAACGTCGTGGTGGATTGTCTGCAAATCCGGGGATCTCCAGCTCGTTACTGTCAACGACCACTTGCTGAACACCAAGTTCGTTTGCCAGCCTCACGCTTTCGTTGAATTCGTGGCTCGGGTAAGTTGGCGAAGTGGCCGTCAAGGCGATAACACGTTCGGCGCCAAGCACGTCGCGGGCCGTCTGCAGCAGGAAGGTTGAATCGACGCCGCCGGAAAAGGCGATCACTGCCGAGCCCGATTCCGATAAGATGTCTTTCAGCTTTTGAAATTTCGTGTCAAGTTGCATAAGATTCAAGAAGACCTTCGGCCCGTGAGCCGAAGTTGCTTGGCTGCCGGGCTGTTAAGGAGATGTTCAATCAAAGATGTTGGTGGAGAGATAGCGTTCGCCGGTATCGCAGAGAAACGTCACGACATTCTGGCCAGGTTTGAGCCGCGCGGCAACCTGGCGGGCGGCAAAAACGTTGGCTCCCGCAGAGATGCCGACAAAAACCCCTTCTTCCCGGGCAAGGTCGCGGGCCGTTTGCATGGCTTGTTCATTGGTGACGGTGATAATCTCTGTCAAAAGTTCCAAATCGAGGACATCAGGAACAAAGCCGGCGCCAATACCCTGGATTTTGTGCGGACCGGGCTCGCCGCCGGAGAGAATCGGTGAGTCGCTAGGTTCCACGGCGATGATCAGAACATCAGGATTCCTTTGCTTAATCGCCTGACCGGCGCCGGTTATAGAACCGCCGGTACCGACTCCGGCAACCAGGGCGTCGACCTGATTGTCCAGGTCACGCAGAATTTCAGGCCCGGTTGTCTCCAGATGAACTTTCGGGTTGGCAGGATTGCAAAATTGTTGCGGCATGAATGCCTTGCGTTCGGCCGCAATCTCTTCCGCTTTTTCAATTGCTCCCCGCATTCCCTTTGCACCAGGAGTGAGGATAAGCTCGGCACCGAAGGCTCCGAGCAGTTGACGACGTTCCGTAGACATGGTGTCGGGCATGGTCAATACGACCCGGTAGCCCTTGATTGAGGCGACCAGAGAGATGCCGATGCCTGTATTGCCGCTGGTTGGTTCAACGATCGTATCACCCGGTTGCAACAGACCATCTTGCTCAGCCTGCTCGATCATCGCCTTGGCGATGCGGTCCTTGACGCTGCCGCCGGGATTGGCGCTCTCCAGTTTGCCCCATAGTGACGCCGAACTCTCCGGTGTCTTCAGTTTTATCAGGGGGGTGTTGCCGATGCGATCGAGCATTGAGGAATGTCTGTTTGCCATACGAGCGTCTCCTTAAAGGTAAAACATTATATGAAGTACATGAAACGGTGGTCCAGTTCCTTGTCCAGGCCCATGGCTTTGGCGTCATCGCATAGATCTTTCAGGGTGACCGAATCCAGGTAGTCATTAAGCCGCTTGCTGGCTTCCAACCAGACTTTTTGGGTGACGCATTCGTTGTCGAATTCACACTCTTTTTTGCAGCCTTTGCCTGATTTTATACAGTCTACCAGAGCCATTTCGCCTTCTGCCGCTGTAATGATCTGATGAACGGTAATCTCATGTGGTTTGCGAGATAACAGATAGCCGCCTTGAGGGCCTCTGCGGCTTTCCAGCAATCCGCCACGCTTAAGATCCTGAAAAATCTGTTCAAGATAGCGTGGAGAGATGTTCTGGCGTCGACTGATATCTTTGATCTGGGCGGGCAGGGTGCCGGCGTGATAAGCCATATCAAAGAGGGCACGCAGGCCGTAACGGCTTTTAGTGGATAATCGCATATGTAATCTCCCGAATCCTTGGTTGGTTAAATTCTTAGTAAACTTTATTTTACTTGTCAAGAACTTAGTTGTCATTAAAGTTTTGCCAAAACAGGGAATGTCATATACTTTTAATGTGACAGCACCATGAAAGAACCCCTTTTATGATTGAACAACCTCTTGGCATAAAAGCTCCGGTGGCCTGGTTGCCGGCAGGATTGATCAGCTGGTACGGCGCAGGTGGTTTGTCAGTTGCTCTGGTGACCTCCTGGGTTGCGCTGATCGGTGGTGCAAGACCCCGCCTCAGAACGGCCTGGCATGGTCGAAACGAGCCCTTGTCCCGCTTCTGGGCAGGTGGTGATTTTGTTTTGAACGTGCCGCACGAAAGCGATCTTGCAAAAATTCGCGAAGTCATGAGCCAGGGTAAGCTGTGTCTCAATGCTGAGCTGGACCTGGGTTATGTTTGCGCATCAGGCATCGCTGTCATTGCGCCCCGACTTCTTGATTGTGCGGTACAGATAGAATGTGTCGGCGGTCGGCTGATAAATGCCTGTTTTGAAAGTGATCTTTGCGGGGATGTCGTTCGTATGCATCGCGGAG
>JAVVDT010000241.1:0-3511 GCA_032250875.1 Desulfuromonadales bacterium
GCAGCAAAACATACGTTTGGTAGTGAACGCGGCGTTTTGCTTATCATACCTCTGATTTTACCGATGGCAACGAACGGTTGCATCAAAACCACAAAACGTAGACAATAGCGTGGTTTATTCCTGTTTTATTCTTGTTTTATTCCTGGAGAGCCTGTGCCTGACAGCAATTTTAACGAAGAAAGCTTTTTCTTCCTGCACGTCGGCAGCGTTTGCCGCAGCCCCGCAATCACTTGCGCCCCGCATCTCAGCGTGATTGAGGCCGCTCGCCTGATGCGCGAACACAACATTGCCGGGCTTGTGATTATTGAAGCGACCTGATCGCCACTGCGGATGGAAACCTTGCGGGACATCAAGTTGCTGACATCATGCATGCTGGTGTAACGACAGTCCGCAACCAGGCGTATGTTTTTGAGGCCATCTTCAAAATGGCCAAAAACAACATTCATCATCTGGCCGTTGTCAATGAAGAACAGAAGCTGATTGGTGTCATCAATGCCATTGACCTGCTCAGCCAGCAAACCCGCAGTCCGCTTTATCTGACTCAAGAGATGGAGGCCGCCGAATCGATTAAGGAGCTCAAATCGATCAATGGTCGCATTCTTGACATGGTAAGAAGTGCCATGCGCGCTGGGGCCGAAACCAGAAGCCTTGTCCAGCTGATTGCCCACTTCAACGACGGCTTTACACAACGCATTATCACCCTTATGGAGAGGCTGGAGGGAATCTCGCTTCCGGCCAGGGCAGCGTATCTTGCACTTGGCAGCGAAGGGCGCGGCGAACAGACTTTACGCACCGATCAGGACAGCGCCCTGATCTATGCCGATGACATCTCCGCCGCAGAGATGGATGCTTGCCAACGTTTCGCCGACAGGCTGGTTGATGCTCTTGAGTTCGTCGGCATTCCCCGCTGTCCCGGCAATACCATGGCAAACAACCCCCAATGGCAGCACAGCCTCAGTGAATGGCAGCAACTCCTTGAACAGTGGATCTCTGTGCCCACAGGAGAGCGCATGGTCAACTTCGGCATGTTTCAGGATTTCCGCACCATTCATGGCGATGTCTCCCTGGAAAACAACCTGCATAAGTTTATTTATGCAGCCACCCGGAGAAACATGCTTTTCTTTCCCTATGCCGCCAAAAACATTGTGCGTTTTCCTGCCCCGTTAGGCATGTTTGGCCGTATCAAGGTTGAACGCAGAGGGAAAAACCGAGGGAAGGTCGATCTCAAAAAGGCCGGCATCTTTGCCATAACAGAAGGAGCCAGCCTGCTCGCGCTGGAGAACAATGTCGACAAGGGGACAACCTGGGACAAGCTTGAAAAGCTTGGACAAATGGGCGTTCTATCCACCAAGGTCAGCGAAACGCTCAGTGAATCCTACACGCAACTCGTAAATTTTCGTCTGCAACGCCAATTAAGCGATCTGGCGGCCGGCAACAAACCAGGCAACGCGATCGATCCGCTGCGCCTTCCCGAGAAATCACAAAAGCAGTTGCGTGAAGCGTTGCGGGGTGTCAATCAACTCTTGCGCATTATCCGTGACCACTATCGGCTCGATTCCATTTCCCGTTGATAGAGATGGCCGCAACAGAACGGGCCGGCAAAGCTGCCGGCCCGTTCTGTTGCGATATCTCACCACACGCTACTGAGCGACTGGGTCAAAAAACCAGATACTCTGCTTTTTATGCCACCCCCGCTCCCACATGCAGCTTTCGTAGCTCATTCGCTCCTGCCCCGGTTCTATGCCTCTCGAAGCGCCACCAGTTACTGCCTGGCAAGCCCTGTCGTCAGCATAAAACTCCGAAGGACGCTTGGTTGAATGTTCCCAACGGGAAGCGCACCCGCCCAGCAAAAACATGATGCAACCAATCCAGATCCAACGCATCATCACTTCAGTCCCTCCCTGTTGATTCACATTCATCTTCAATCAAATTGTATGGGATTATATCATTATTAGCAGGAATTGAAAGCCATCCCAGAACAGTCAAACTATAAAAAAGTCTTGACCTGTAGTATTAGACCTCTCTATATTAGGTTTTGCTTATTATCCAACACTAACCACAAGGAGAGAACCATGAAGAAACTGATTGTTACTCTGATGCTGGTCGCATTCACCGTAACTCTGGCCTATGCAGCTGACACCGTGACTTATGAGAGCAAGAAAGGTAATGTCACCTTCGACCACAAAGCCCATAGCGACAAGATGGACTGCGCTGCATGCCATGAAGGTACGCCCGCCAAAATCGCCATTGACAAAGACGCCGCACACGGTGCTTCCTGTAAAGACTGCCACAAAAAAGACGGCGGGCCTACCAAGTGCAATGACTGCCACAAAAAATAAATTCCATCCTGTGCAATCCTCAAAGCCTCTCTTTACGAGAGGCTTTTTTTATTGAAACTGTCCTAATACCCTGTAACCTATAGGATTTCGCAAAATTGCGCAGAGATTTGGCGTGTCAGCAAGGCGCGCCTTCAGCTGCCCAGCCGTAGCTACTCAGCTGAAGGCGCAACGCCGCTGACGCGCCAAAGAACCAGCAAGATGCGATAGTTTATGGGTTACAGGGTACTAAGCGTTGCCACGGGGAAATTTAGCCAAGAGACCTGTTTGACCATAATTGCAGAACCTTTGCATTGTGCTATAATTCCACCTCATCAAAAATTCCTTAACTTTATGCAGCCGTGAGGAACCGATAGTCTGGCGTTACCGTTACAGCATTTGCCATCACGAGACGACAAAAGCGCCTGATTGCTGCTCGATCTGTGCCCACTCTTGGGCATGTTTTCAAATAACCCGAGAAACGACAACTAACCAAGGAGAAAAAAATGCCCAAATTGAATGAAGTCTACAAGTGTGAACAATGCGGCAACATTGTCGAACTCGTACATGGTGGCTCTGGAGCCCTGGTCTGCTGCGGCGAAAAGATGGTTCTGTTCACAGAGAACACTGTCGATGCCGCCAAGGAAAAGCATGTCCCCGTGATTGAAATCAAGTCAGACAGCATCACCGTCAAGATCGGCAGCGTTCCTCACCCCATGACGGAAGAGCACTACATCGAGTGGATCGAGCTGCTTGCCGACGGCAAAGTCTATCGCCAGAACCTGCAGCCAGGCGCAGCCCCGGAAGCGTCCTTCCCGGTAATCGCCAAGCAGGTGACCGCGCGCGAGTACTGCAACCTGCATGGACTCTGGTCTGCTAAAAGTTAATTCGTTACAGAAAGAAGGCCCTCGATTCGAGGGCCTTCTTTCTGCGTACCATAACCGAACAGGCTCTATCTCTCCTTACGGCTTTGCGTTCAATCGCAGCCATTGTGTCTGTCATGCGATATTCCCGGAGATCGCCATACACAGGCAACAAGCTTAACAAAATCGTTTGGTGGTTGACCATTTAACCAGCAACTGGCAGATTGTTTTGGTATTCTATTAATCTCCAAAAAGACAGGTCAGCGTGAGCACAACACCCCATCCCGACAAGCATTCCAGCCCACGATCGCCAGTCGGCCGCAAACTTGCGCC
>JAVVDT010000242.1:0-3506 GCA_032250875.1 Desulfuromonadales bacterium
CACTCGGTGACCAGCAAGACGACCACGGCCGCGAGCAGAGTATAAAGAACCAGGTGATCAGGCGGCATGGTCGGACTCCTAAGGTCCGTTCGAAATTCGGGAAACGGACATATTCGCCTCGCTATGCTCAGCGGAACGGAAGCGATAGCGTACCGGAATATGTTCGCGATGATTGGCCTGAGAACGCGGCATCATCTTCTACACCAAGAATCTCCATACAGTTTAGTCGATGTCGAGACACTCTCAAGGCTCGATTGTGAATTCCATGGCCTCACTGCCCCATCTGAACAATTCCTCACCATTATTGCCTGATGCCTGACTATTTTCTAGGCAACAATAGTACACACTTGACAAGAAAGCATTTTAACTACCTGAAAACACGAGCATCAGGATTTTTGGCACAACTCATGTATATTAGAAAGACAGGTGACGAGAAAAACTGAAAGTCTAAAGCGTCAACCTGTTCAACACGACACACCGAGGTGTCATCCCAAGGCAACGTAGCCCGCAATAGACAGCAGCTCTATTGGCGGGTTTTTTATTTCTAACGGTTTGCGGCGCAATGATTGAGCCGCGTGGGCATTGGCGCCCTGTCCGGATTGGCCGGACAGGGCGTTTTGTATTTGTGCAGCTGGTTTTCCCCGGACGTATCAAGGGCGATGCCGCCACGGGGCAAAACTTTAAGCACGCAACCCAGGTGACTTCACCAGTAAGCCACAAGAAAGGAACAGACCATGGCAGAGAAAAAACTTCGTCAGATCGCAATCTACGGCAAGGGCGGCATCGGCAAATCAACCACGACCCAGAACACCGTGGCCGGCCTGGCCTCCCTCGGCAAGAGGGTTTTGATCATCGGCTGCGACCCCAAGGCCGATTCGACCCGCCTGATCCTGCACGCCAAAGCCCAGGACACGGTTATGGACAAGGTCCGGGAGCTTGGCACTGTCGAGGACCTGGAGCTGGATGATGTTTGTAAACGCGGTTACGGTGATATCATGTGTGTTGAGTCCGGCGGACCTGAGCCGGGTGTTGGTTGCGCCGGTCGCGGGGTCATCACCGCTATCAATTTCCTCGAGGAAGAAGGGGCCTACACTCCCGATCTCGACTATGTCTTCTACGATGTCCTCGGTGACGTGGTCTGCGGCGGCTTCGCCATGCCGATCCGTGAGAACAAGGCCCAGGAGATCTACATCGTGGTCTCCGGCGAGATGATGGCCATGTATGCCGCCAACAACATCTGCAAGGGAATCGTCAAGTACGCCGCCAGCGGCAGCGTGCGCCTTGCCGGCCTGATCTGCAACAGCCGCAACACCGACCGCGAGGCCGACCTCATCGAGGCCCTGGCCAAGCGCCTCGGCACGCAGATGATCCACTTTGTCCCCCGTGACAACCAGGTACAGCGCGCCGAGCTGCGGCGCATGACCGTTATCGAATACTCCCCCGAGCACAAGCAGGCCCAGGAATACCGTGAATTGGCTCGCAAGATCGCCGAGAACGAGATGTTCGTCATACCCACCCCGCTGGAGATGGAAGACCTGGAAGAGCTGCTCATGGAGTTCGGTATCATGGAAGCGGACGACGAAAGCATCATTGGCGTGGCGGAAAACGCATAACTTCCGTGAGGAGTAAGACGTGAGGAGTGAGGCGTAAAGATCAAGATTTTACCCCTTTCCCCTAACACCTCCCCCCTCACCGCTTTAACAGGAGTAAAAATTATGGCAGAACGCAAGCCCATTAAGGGCATAACCACAGAAAAAACCGAGAAGCTGATCGCCGACACCCTGGCTGAAATGCCGGAGAAGACGCAGAAGAAGCGCGCCCCACACCTTGGCGCCAACGATCCGGGCGCTTCGCCCTGCGCAGTCAAATCCAACAAGAAGGTCGTTCCCGGCGTGATGAGCCAGCGCGGCTGCGCTTACGCCGGGGCCAAAGGTGTGGTCTGGGGACCGATCCGCGACATGGTGCACGTCTCGCATGGACCCGTCGGCTGCGGTGTCTACAGCTGGGGCACGCGGCGCAACCTGATGCAGGGGATCCCCGGCGTCACCTCCTTCCCGATGGATTTTACCTCCGATTTCCAGGAGCGCGATATCGTCTACGGTGGTGATAAGAAGCTCGAAGTCCTGCTGCGCGAGGCCGATGAACTCTTTCCGCTCAACAAAGGGATGTCGGTGCTCTCCGAGTGCCCGGTCGGCCTGATCGGCGACGATATCAACGCCGTCGCCAAGAAGATGGAAAACGAGCTCGGCAAGCTGGTGGTGCCCTGCAACTGCGAAGGCTTCCGCGGCGTCTCCCAGTCGCTGGGGCATCACATCTCCAACGACTCGATCCGCGACCACATCATCGGCAAGTTCGCGTTCAAGGAAGAGCCAGGACCTTACGACGTCGCCCTGATCGGCGATTACAACATCGGCGGCGACGTCTGGGCCGCCAAGCCGATCCTTGAAGAGATCGGTCTCAACGTCAAGTCGGTGTGGACCGGCGACGGCGAGGTCGAGAAGATCGGCGCCACCCATTCGGTCAAGCTCAACCTGATCCACTGCTACCGTTCCATGAACTACATGTGCAAGGTCATGGAGGAGAGGTGGAGCATTCCCTGGCTGGAATACAACTTTTTCGGCCCGACCAAGATCGAGGAGAGTCTGCGCGCCATCGGCGAGTGTTTTGACGACAAGATCAGGAAGAACGTCGAGAAGGTGATCAAAAAGTATAAACCGGTCATGCAGGCGGTGGTCGACGAGTACAAACCGCGTCTCGACGGCAAGACCGCCATGCTGTTCGTCGGCGGCCTGCGCCCGCGTCACACCATCGGCGCCTACGAGGACCTCGGCATCCAGATCACCGGCGCCGGCTACGAGTTCGCCCATCAGGACGACTACGACCGCACCGCGCCGGAGATGGCCAAGGGCACGCTGATCTACGACGACGTCTCCGAGTTCGAGCTGGAGAAATTCGTCGAAGAGCTCAAACCCGACCTGGTCGGCAGCGGCATCAAGGAAAAGTACGTCTTCCAGAAGGCCGGCATTCCCTTCCGACAGATGCACAGCTGGGACTACTCGGGCCCCTACCACGGTTACGAAGGCTTCAAAATCTTCGCCCGCGATATCGACATGGCGATCAACAGCCCGACCTGGAGTTTGGTCAAATCACCTTTCTGAAGGATTGCCACAAAGACACCAAGTCACGAAGAGAAACAGACCCTTAGGTTTTAAACATAAGAAAAAAGGTCTTCTTTGAGTCTTTGTGCCTTGGTGGCCATAAAATATGGAGAAGAGTTATGAGCGCAGCAGAAGCAGCCGTAAAATTCGTGACCGAGACCCCGCCGGAGGAGATCGAACGGGTCAAGGCATGGATCAATAGTGAAGAGTACAAGGAGAAGAACTTTGCCCGCACCGCCCTGGTGGTCAACCCGGCCCACGCCTGCCAGCCGCTTGGCGCGCAGATGGTGGCCACCGGCTTCGAAGGCGCACTGCCCTTCATACACGGCTCTCAGGGATGCGCATCCT
>JAVVDT010000243.1:0-3499 GCA_032250875.1 Desulfuromonadales bacterium
AACAGAAAGTGTGTCTGCTATGACAAGCAAACCGGACCGTAAAAAAACGGGACAAATAGACGTCGTCTCCCCCTTTGGTCGACAACATCCAGACCTGCCATTTCAAGGTACAATCTACAACGATGACGATGATGTGGAATTGTCTGAAACCGATTGGACGCATTCAGGGGAGGTATACGCAATGTCTTCCGGGAAAACTGAACGAAATACATTATGCCCATGTCGGGCACCACTGGACACGCTTGGAGTAAATAAATGATCAGATTTTTGTCATTTTTAGCAATTCTCGCTATGGTGTACGTCCTCCCGGTCGGGTTAAAGGCCGCAGGAGCGCCATTCAAAGAAATCGGCACCAGCGGACTCACCGAAGCCTATTACCCTGTCGGCCAGGCGATTATCAAGGTCTTTGACCGGCAGGAGGAGCAACGCGACTTCCGTCTCTACATCGAACCCAGCTCCGGTGCGCGCGAGAATATCGACCGGGTGGTGGCTGGGCACTGGGATTTTGGCATTGCTCGGGGTGATCTACTCTATCAGGCCGAACATAGCAGTGGGCTCTGGCAGGGGCAACCCCAACCGCAATTACGCGCGATTGCTGCTCTTTATCCGGAAGCAGTGACGATGATGGCGGCCGTAGATACCGGCATTAAAAGCCTCGGCGACCTGCGCGGCAAGCGGGTCAGTATCGGCGTCGAAGGCTCCGGCGACCCGGAGAATATGCGCGGGTTGTTGCGCATGGTCGGACTGAACCCGGAGAAGGACCTGGAAGTCCGCCTGCTCGGGCCGGTCGATTCCGCCGACCAGTTGCAAAAAGGGGATGTCGATGCCTACTGCCTGACCATCGGCCACCCCAATCTGGCCCTGATCGAAGCGAGCTCGGGCACGCGAAAAATGCGGATTATTGAATTTGAAGCGGAGACAATTCGACGGATTAAGGCACAGGCACCTTATTTTGTCGATACGATGATTCAAGTGAAATACTATCCAAATCTGGAGAATTCAACCAATGTGGCCACAATTGGAGCCAAGGCGACGCTCTTTACCCTGGCGACAACTCCCGACGCCGAAGTTGCCGCAATCCTGAACTCCATCTTGGGCAATTTTAAACTTTTCCGTAACCAACATCCCGCGCTGCAACAACTGAAACCGCAGGATCTGGCCACCGGCCTGGCTCTCCCGCTGCATCCGGGGGCGGAGGAAGTCTATCAAAAGAGAGGCTTACTGCCATGAGCAACAATCGTCGAACAGCATGGTTTACCGTCATGGCGCTGTTTATCCTCTGTTGGGGAATGCCCGCATCCGCCACCGAGGAAGAGCCCTACTTCTTCCCCTTCGTCAACCCTTATGCGGCCACGGTCATGGAGACGCCGCAGGCCTTTCAGGCTGAGTTCCCGCCTCGGGTGCCGGTGCGCGAATTCAGTATTCAGCCGTTCCCGCAACGTGAGATCCCCCAGGTTTTCTGGTATCTGGACAAACTGACCTGTTCGCTGGTAGCACAAAAAGGGCGGGCGCCGCTGGTCTTCATCATCGCCGGAACCGGGGCGCGCCACAATTCGCCAAAGATGCTCAACCTGCAACGCATCTTTTTCAAGGCCGGTTTTCACATCATTTCAATCTCCTCGCCAACTACGGTCGATTTCGTGGTCACCGCCTCGGCTTCGATGATGCCGGGGAATCTCCAGGCCGACGCACAGGATCTTTATCGGGTCATGCTACTGGCCTGGGGCCAGGTGAAAAATGACATCGAAGTTTCTCGCTTCGCCTTGACCGGCTACAGTCTCGGAGCGATCCAGGCAGCCTTCGTCGCGCAAATTGATGATCGGGAAAAGGTCTTCAATTTCAAGAAGGTGCTCCTGATCAACCCACCGGCCAATCTCTACCGCTCGGTTTCGCGTCTTGACCAGCTGCTGCTCGCCGATGTCCCCGGCGGGACCAAGCGTATCGACCAGTATGTGCATAATGTCATGAGCAAACTGGCTGAAACAAGAGAAGACCTGGGGACCCCTGAGTTGAGCAGCGAATACCTCTATCGGGCTTCCCGGCGCTTCCCGCCACGCGAGGATTTCCTGAAAACCCTGGTCGGTCTGGCCTTTCGCCTTGATTCAACAAGCATGATGTTCGCCGCCGACAGCATGCACGGCGGTGGTTTTGTCATCCCCAAGGGGACCCGCATAACCAATAGCACCTCACTCTCCGGTTATTTTTCGACCTACTTCGATACAGGCTTTGTCGATTATTTCGACCAATACTTCTCACCCTATTGGCAGCAGCAGGAACCCGGTCTGACTGAACAGCAATTGATCGACCGACTCAGCCTCAAACAGATTGCCCCCTATCTGAAAAGCGCCACACAGATCAGTCTGATCCACAACGAAGATGACATTATTCTGGCCCCTGGAGATCTGGATGAACTGCTTGGTATCTTCGGTGGCCGGGCGCAGATCTATCCCACCGGCGGCCATTGCGGCAACATGAATCACCCCGTGGTCGTGCGATACATCACCCGATTATTTCAGCAGGAGGAAAAATAATGCAAAATTCCAGCCTGCTGCCGAACTCCTGGCTTCTGCTGCTTCTGATATTTCTGCTGCTGGGTGGTTGCAGCACCGTTCCCAGAGTGCCTGCCGGAGCACCTCCAGCCATCCGCCCGGCTCAAACCGATGGCGTCACCTTGAACAAAATCTCCGATCCCCTCGAAGGAATCAATCGGGGGATCTATCGGTTCAATTATTATCTCGATAAATACCTGCTGCTGCCGCTGGTCAGCTCTTACCGATCCGTTCTGCCCGACTTTGTGGAAAATGGCATCTCCAACGCCCTGGACAATATCGGCGACATCGGCAACCTGACCAACGCTCTCCTGCAGCTCAAAATTTCGAAAGCTGGTTCCAGTGCCAGTCGTATAGTGCTCAACAGCACGGTCGGGTTCCTCGGAATATGGGACCCTGCTACTGATTATTTCAACATCCGTCGCCAGAAAGAAGATTTTGGCCAAACCCTCGGCCGCTACGGTGTGGGACATGGGCCCTACCTGATTTTGCCGCTGTTCGGCCCCTCCAGCTTGCGCGATGCCGCGGGACTGGCAGCCGACGGCTTAATCTTCACGGCCATCGATCCGCTGAACTTCGACCACAATGACCTAGAGATTCCCTATTACACTCTTAAGACTATCGATACCCGCAAACGTGAGCCTTTTCGCTATTATGGCAGCGGATCCCCGTTCGAATATGAACTGCTGAGGCTGATTTATACCGAACAACGTGATTTGGAAGTTGCGCGCTGAAGCAATTGATGACTTTAAATAGTCCAACAACTTGCCTTTTAACCCTGTTCAATCCAGGAGCCATCCATGGATTTCTTTCTACCGGCCTTCGCCGGATTCGTCTCCATCGCCTCCGTCCTGTTGGCCCCCAAGGCCGAGAGTGAGGGAGTCTTCTATCAAGGGCTCAGCGCCAATGGCAGCCAGCCGGGTTTGCTGAGCCTGACCTTCTCCCAGGTC
>JAVVDT010000244.1:0-3464 GCA_032250875.1 Desulfuromonadales bacterium
GTTTGTAACCTTTGATAACGCCAACCAGTACGATCGACAACAGAAAAAACCACCACATGTTGGCGATTTCATCGCGGATCACTGTCAGCATCTGCATGAGGATTGAATCAGACACTGTGGTTATCCAGACACTTTTTGCACAAGCAACCCGTCCCCGGCCTGCCAGAATTGCGGCAGCAGCTCGTCGAGCATGGCCTCCATCTCGGCGCGCCGCCGAACCTGTTCATCAGGAGTCAGCTCTTCCCAGCCGCTTTCAAGATGATTGCAGAGAGAACGGTAACCACCGGCCATTGCAAGCGCTTTTGCGGTCAATTCCACTTCGACAGAGATCTGTCCCGCCGACAGGAGCAAGGCATGACGGCCGGCATTCTTGACGACCAGACTGCCGGCGTCTTCACGACAGCCGGTCGCTTCGGCAATGCCATCCAGGGCGCAGGTCCGCTGACTGTAAACCGCCTGCCGTGTTCCGGGGCTGTCATCCAGAAAGTGCATGGCGGCAAGGCCAAGCCGCCCGCCAAGGGTGCTCATCGGGCAGCGGTGACCGTGGCGGGCGTAGATGCGGGCGAATATTTCGGGCGGTTCAATCATAAAATCAGCCACCAAAGCTCCAAAACACCAGGGGAAAAACAGCAAAGGCTTAATTGGCCGCAGATACAATCTGATCAGGGCTGATAGGTCAAAGGCCAAAGACTTATGGTTAAAGTCTTTTAGCCAGAATCAAAACATTAAAGGTTTGATTCAACGGTTTATCCGATCTTATCAGAATTGATCAGCGGCCGATGCCTTTTGCTTTTCTGCTTCTGAGTAAAGTAGATAAACAGAAAACAGATTTAACCATGATGTCTGCTCGAATTAGAATTCGTAATGATGCGGGCAATCCGTATCGCGAATAACGTGGTACTTTTTTACCATGTCCGGAGTCAGAAACTGCCGCACTTCCTTCAACGCTTGCATAAAGTGCTCACCAGTCACCACCTCGGAATCATGCTTGATGGCATTGACCGTAGCCCGCTTGCACAGGCTCTCGATATCCCAACCCACGTAACCTTCACTCAAGCGTGCCAGCTCATCCCGATCAATGCCGGCAGTCAGGTTGGGCATGCGGTCCATGTAGATGTCAAGCATGCCGCGCCGATCCACGACTGTCGGCGGGTGGACAAAAACCTTGCGGTTGAAACGTTTCTTCTCCTTGATCACCGCCTGATCGACCGTATCGATGCGGTAACAGGAACCGAGCAGCATCACCCCTTCAACCTGATTGATGCGATCAACCTGCTCGATAAACAGCTCGGTGAGGGCCTTGTCGGCAAAGGTCGGCGGGATCGCGCGCAGGTTGCCGGGGCTCCACTCGTAGTCGCAACCGGCCCGGGGAGCCAGCCATTCGCAATCGGAGATAAAGAGCACGCAGGGGGCTTCATGGATGGCGGTATCGAATGCTTCCTTGAGCTCTGCGTGCTTGCCGAGCATCTCCTGGCCGGAGACATACACAAAGCTGACACCGGCATCCATGGCGCAGGCTTCGGCCAGCATGGTAATACCGGTCCCCAGAGGCCCCCAGAGCATGACGCCGGCGGGAATACCGAGGTTGTGCTTGCGGATCATGTCCGGCTTCTTCAGCGGCAGGCAAACCATTTCACGCAGGGTTTCCTTGACGTCGGCGTAACCACCGATATCATTCCAGCTCACAATGGGATCGCGGACCTCGTAAAAAAGATTCATCAACTTTCTGTGCATGATTTATAGTCCTGTTCAAGGAAACCGGGCAACAAAACCTGGCGGGATATATATAAAACACAACGAAGCAACCCAGAGGAAAAAGCAACAATCATGCCATCTTGACCGGGAACAAAGGCTTCCTTATACTGATTCAACGTCAATGAGATGCTATGTCAGAGTTCATCCTCGCCATCGACCAGGGCACAACCGGCACAACCGCTTTACTGGTCGGACACGATTTACACGTCCATGGACATCACACGGTTGATTTCCCGCAATACTTTCCAAGGCCCGACTGGGTGGAGCACGACCCGGAAGAGATCTGGGCTTCGGTCCGCAAATCGGTCCTGGAGCTGCTTGAGGCCACCGGCACCGCAAGCAAACAGATTATGGCAATCGGCATAACCAATCAACGCGAAACCGCTCTGCTCTGGGAACGCGCCGACAGCCGACCGGCAGCCAACGCTATCGTCTGGCAATGCCGACGTTCGGCAGCCATTTGTGAAAATCTCAAAAGCCAGGGGCTGGAGGAGATGTATCGCCGTCGAACCGGCCTGGTGCTCGATCCCTATTTCTCCGGAACCAAGTTGACCTGGCTGTTTCAAGAGTCTGCGGCCTTGAGACAACGGGCTGAAGATGGTCATTTGGCGTTCGGCACCATCGACAGTTTTCTGGTCTGGCGTTTGACCGGCGGCAAAACCCACGTGAGCGATGTTGCCAATGCCTCACGCACCCTGATGATGGATCTGCAAACTCTCGACTGGGCCGACGATTTGCTCGAACCGCTAGAGGTACCCCGCGCCATCCTCGCCGAAATCGTGCCTTCGTCGCAAGTTTACGGCCACACCGCGGGACTCGATTTCCTTGCCGACGGCATCCCGATTGCCGGAATGGCGGGCGATCAGCAAGCCGCCCTGTTCGGCCAGGCCTGCTTTGAACCAGGCCAATCGAAATGCACCTACGGCACCGGAGCGTTTATTCTGGAAAACATCGGTGACGTGCCTTTATACAGCAAACATGGCCTGTTGACCACCGTGGCCTGGCAACTCAACGGCAAAACCAGTTATGCCCTCGAAGGCAGCGCCTTCGTTGCCGGAGCAGCGGTACAATGGCTGCGGGATGGCCTTGGCATGATCAAGACCTCCGCGGACATAGAAGCTCTGGCACGTCAGGTCGCAGACAACAACGGCGTGGTTTTTGTTCCCGCCTTGACCGGCCTTGGCGCGCCACACTGGAAAAGCGAAGCACGTGGCCAGATCAGCGGACTGACCCGGGGGACGACGGCCGCGCATATTGCCCGCGCCACGCTGGAAGGGATTGCCTTGCAGATTCACGATCTGGCGCTGGCGATGGCTGATGATCGAGGTGTGGCAGGTTCCATCCTGAAAGTCGATGGTGGCGGAGCAAACAATGATCTGCTGATGCAGATGCAGGCGGATCTGCTTGAGCGCCCCGTGTCGCGACCCGCAACGGTGGAGACGACAGCTCTCGGCGCGGCAATGCTGGCCGGGTTGGCCATCGGCTTCTGGGACAATACTCAGGAACTTGCCGCAAGTTGGCAGGAGGAGCGCTGCTTTGAACCGCAGGCGGAAAGCGCCTGGCGCGAATTGTTGCTGGACCAATGGCAGAAAGCCATTCAAAGAATATGTCGGCCGGATCCTGAATCTGTGAGGAGTGAAGGGTGGGAGAGAGGAGAGAAACCAAAGGCCCGGTTTCCGCCTGAAGATTTACGCCTCACCCCTTACGCC
>JAVVDT010000245.1:0-279 GCA_032250875.1 Desulfuromonadales bacterium
GCATAAGGTTTATGAACAGACCGATCGGCTTTCCGACTGGAAAACGCTGATCATGACATTACGCGTTAAGCATAAAGCCAAGCGGCGGCTGATGGAGGTGTTAGATGGATTGGAGGGAGATCGTAAGCTGATTGATTTTTGAGCCGTTTTCACTTGTAAAAACCCAATATGGAAACGCACAAAAACAGTGAGCTAACGACAGGATGTTAGCTCACTGTTATTAAGAATCCCCTTATTCCCCTGTACTCAAAAGGGGTAATCAAATACAATGATTGCGAT
>JAVVDT010000245.1:287-3452 GCA_032250875.1 Desulfuromonadales bacterium
TTGAACGCCTTGAAGAAAACCTTTATCGCGGTGAGAGCCGGGATATAGGTGGTCCCAACGTGTTTGGCGGGCAGGTCCTTGGCCAGGCCCTGTATGCCGCCAGCCAGACTGTTGAAGATCGAGGTGCTCATTCGCTGCATGCGTACTTCCTTCGTCCTGGCGATAAGACGGCTTCTGTTGTTTATGAGGTGGAACGGATTCGTGACGGCAATAGTTATGCAACCCGCAGAGTTGTGGCGATCCAGAGAGGCAAGCCGATCTTTAACATGGCGGCATCCTTTCAGAGGAGAGAGGAGGGGATCGAACATCAATTCGCGATGCCAGAGGTGCCAGATCCTGAAGAATTGCTCAATATGACAGAACTTGCCAGGCAGACACTGGCAGAAGTACCTGAAAAATTAAGCCGGTTTTTGGCATGGCAGCGACCCGTCGAATTTCGTCCCGTCCGTCCAATCCATCCCCTCCATCCTGAAGTCTGCCCGCCGTTTCGCGAAATGTGGATGCGCGCCAACGGTGTTTTGCCTGACGACCCAGCGATGCACAAGGTTCTGCTGGCATATGCTTCTGATTTTTCTCTGCTTGGTACCGCTCTGCTGCCTCACGCGTTGACTTTCTCTCAAGGCACAATCCGTGCGGCGAGTCTTGACCATGCCATGTGGTTTCATCGCGACTTGCGCATGGACGAGTGGCTGTTGTATAGCATGGACAGCCCCAGCACATCCCATGGGCGGGGTTTCAGCCGTGGCAATCTTTTTAACCGCAAGGGGCAGTTGGTCGCATCCGTGGCTCAGGAAGGAATGATCCGCAAACTCTGACCCGGTCTTTGACAGAAAATGGTGCGAGGAACTGAACATACGCGTGGGTTGCATAACCATAAATCGAGGCGATGAATCATGAAGACGAGAATTACCGAATTACTGGGTATCAAATATCCTATTGTCCAGGGTGGCATGATGTGGGTCGGAACAGCAGACCTGGCTTCAGCAGTCTCCAATGCCGGAGGCCTGGGCATTATCACAGCCTTGAATCATGCAACACCAAAAGCCTTGAAACAAGAGATTGCTCGTTGTCAGGCGATGACCAGTAATCCTTTCGGCGTCAACCTCACGATCCTGCCGTCCATCAATCCGCCGCCTTATGAAGAGTATGTGCAAGCGATTCTTGAGAGTGGCGTGAAGATCGTTGAAACCGCCGGGCGTAATCCGCAACCGTTCATGGCAGCCTTTAAAGCGGCCGGCGTTAAGGTCATCCATAAATGCACTTCGGTTCGCCACGCATTGAAAGCAGAAGCGATCGGTTGTGATGCAGTCAGTGTCGATGGTTTTGAATGTGCCGGGCATCCCGGTGAGGATGACATAACAAATCTGGTGCTTATCCCCGCGGTAGCGGCCAAACTGTCAATTCCGATACTGGCTTCGGGAGGCATTGCCAATGGTTATCAGATGGCGGCAGCCTTTGCTCTCGGTGCCGAAGGCATCAATATGGGCACACGCTTTATGGCGACTCAGGAAGCCCCTGTTCACGAAAACGTCAAGCAGGCGATGGTCGCAGCCGATGAAAGGCAGACAACCTTGATCTTCAGAACGCTGAAGAATACTGCCCGCGTATTTAAAAACAAGCTTGCTCTGGAAGTTCTGGCTATAGAATCCCGGCCTGGAGATACAGACTTTGCTGAGATACAACCGTTAGTCGTTGGCAAACGCGGTCGTAGGGAAGTTTTGGAAAATGGTGATATCGACGGTGGTGTCTGGTCCGCCGGCATGGTTCTCGGCTTGATCGACGACATCCCCACCTGTGATGCTTTATTGAAGCGGATTGTTGCGGAAGCTCGTGTCGCGGCAGAAACGCGTGTGGGTCTCCTCTTAAGTTGATTCTGCATGCTTCTGCGACGACGGCGGTCTTGAAGTTTGCATTGCCTTTGTCTGGTGAGTAACCCAGGAGATTGAAAAAATGGCTGTTACAGTCGTGATCCCGGCACGTTATGCTTCAACCCGATTCCCTGGTAAACCACTTGCCAACTTGTGCGGCAAACCGATGATCCAGTGGGTCTATGAACGTTCCGCACTTTGCGAGTCAGTCGACCGGGTCATTGTCGCCACGGATGATGACCGTATTGCCCGTGCCGTTGAGTCGTTCGGCGGTAACGTCGTCATGACGCGTTCCGATCATACGACCGGTACCGACCGACTGGCAGAAGTTGCCGCAGGTCTCGATGATGAATTGATCGTGAATGTGCAGGGTGATGAACCGCTGATTGATCCGGTCATGATCCAGGCGGCGGTGGCACCGCTGCTGGCTGATAGCTCAATCCCCATGGGGACACTGAAGACGCCCTTAACCTCTTTGGAAGATTACCGGAACCCGAATGTTGTCAAGGTGGTGACAGACCAGCTGGGCTTCGCCCTTTACTTTTCGCGAGCGCCGATACCCTACCCACGTGATTTCTATAACGGACTCGAGCAACGTTGGCGTGAGCTGGCGACCGCCAGGCATATTGGCCTGTATGTCTATCGACGAGCGTTCCTGCTTCAATATCCGCATCTCAAGGCGACGCCACTGGAAACCCAGGAATGTCTCGAACAGCTGCGTGCCCTTGAGCATGGCTATCGTATTCGCGTGGCAGCGACAACTCTTATTGGGTTGGGGGTTGATACACCGGAAGACCTGGAACGGGTAAGGGAGATCCTGGCTTCCTCAGTACGGGGTTAAATTATCAGTAATAAGGGGTTTCCATTTAAGTCCCGGAAGTGTAACATCCGTTGCTTAAATTGTTTGAGTACAGTTGATAAAGATTTTCGGTCAGGAGACCTTATGAAGACCAAGTTCATATTTATTACCGGCGGCGTCGTTTCATCTCTCGGCAAAGGTTTGGCGGCTGCCTCCATCGGAGCCCTTATGGAAGCCCGTGGGCTAAGGGTTTCCATGCAGAAACTGGACCCTTATATCAATGTCGACCCGGGTACAATGAGTCCCTTTCAGCATGGCGAAGTCTTTGTGACTGATGACGGCGCAGAAACTGACCTGGATCTTGGCCATTATGAACGTTTCACCACGGCAAACCTGACCAAGAAGTCTAACTTTACAACCGGTCAGATTTACGATTCGGTAATCCGCAAGGAGCGGCGAGGAGATTATCTGGGCGGAACTGTTCAGGTCATTCCCCAT
>JAVVDT010000246.1:0-3437 GCA_032250875.1 Desulfuromonadales bacterium
AGTTAGGGGTTAAACGGCCAAAAAACCGGGATCAGGAAGCTTGCCAGCAGCCAAAACAACAAATTGAGGGGAGTGCCGACCTTGAGAAAATCGGCATACTTGTACCGTCCCGGGCCATAGATAAGGGTGTTGGACTGGTAACCGACCGGGGTCATGAAAGCGGCTGAGGCGGCATAAGTCACCGCCATCAGAAAGGGACGGGAATCGACGCCGACCGCCTCGGCGGTGGCGATGGCGATGGGAGTGAGCAGTGCCGCCGTAGCATTGTTGGACATGATCTCGGTCATCAGCGAGGTCATCAGGTAAAAGGCGGAGACAAGAGCAACCGGTCCCCAGACTCCCACGGTCGCCACCAGTTGGTTGGCAAGGTAAAGAGCGGTCCCGGTCTTTTCCATCGCCAATCCGAGGGCCAGCACCCCGCCCAGAAGGAACACGACCTTCCACTGGATCGCTTCGTAGGCCTCTTCCAGAGTCAAACAGCGGGTGAGGACCATAAGTATCGACCCGATAATTGCACTGACCAGAATCGGCACCAAGCCAAAGGCCGCGCTAGCGACCACCGCGGCGATAATGGTGACGGCTACCGGAATCTTTCGGCGGCGAAAATCCGGCGTGTCCACTTCCGAGATGACGACAAAGGCCTGGTAGCCATGAAGAAGCTCTACCAATTTCTTAGGCATTTCGATTAACAAGACATCCCCGGGAGACAGGATCGTCTCTTCCAGTGGGCGTAAAATCATGCGACCACGATGTCGTAATCCGTGCACAGTCCCCCCCACCAGCGTGCGGAATCGGGCGTCCTTCAGTGTCTTCCCTTCGAGGCGTGAATTAGGGCCAATCACTGCCTCTATCAACAGAGTTCCTTCTTCTTCCAGGGTTTCATGCCAGCGCGCCTCCGAACGCAGGGAAAACCCTTGCAACTGTTTGATCTTGCGGATCTGGTCAACATCACAGCGCAGACGCAGCAGGTCGCCCACTTTCAATGCAACATCCAGGGCCGGCAGACGTAGCCGGACACCATCGCGACGGATTTCCTGAATATCGACATTGAGCTTCGCAAGTGCTGTTTTTCCCAGGATTACACCGATAAAATCGGCATCCTGAGCGACGGTGACTTCGACGAGATATTCGCGCTGGACATCCTCCAGAGCCACACCTTTTTCGAAGCCCCGCTCCGGGATGAGACGTACCCCGATAAAAAACATGTAGAGGATTCCGGCACCGAGGATGATGAGGCCGAACTGCGCAAATTCGAACATCCCGAAGGCAGGAGCCCCGTGCTTGACCGCGATGGCGCTCACCAGGATATTGGTGGAGGTCCCGATCAGGGTGCAGGTCCCGCCGAACAGGGCACCGAAGGACAAGGGCATGAGCAGCTTGGACGGGCTGACCTTCAGGTCGCGGGAGAGACCCATGACGATGGGCAGAAAAATGGCAACGACAGCCGTGTCGTTGATGAAGGCAGACATGACGCCGACGGTCAGCATCAGCGCCAGCAACCCCTGCCAGTAGTTGCGACGGCCGATGCGCGCCAGGGCCTCGCCGACGAAGTTCACTGCCCCGGTCCGGTAAAGGCCGCCGCTCAGAACGAACATCGCGGTGACGGTGACGGTCGCCGGGTGGCTGAAACCGGAAATCCCCTCACCCGGGGTAACGACTTCGCCGAGGATCAAAACAGCCATCACCATGACCGAGACAAGGTCAACGGACAATTTCTCCCAAGCAAAGAGAATCACCGCAGCCAGGATCACCGCGAGAACAAATATCATATCTCCCGTCATGCAAGAGCCTCCTCGTTCAGCCACACCTGAGCGTCAATCCATTTTCCGACCATCGTCATCAAAGACCTGCATTTTAAGCGGCCGGACGTAGACCCGGTCTCCTTCCCGCAAGTTCAGACGCTGGAATTGCGCATGAGGCATTTCCGCTTCAAGGAGTTCATGGTCATCGCCACTCTCCATTTCAATGCGCGCCATGGAGCCTGCGACGTGCAGGTGAAGAATTCTGGCTTCGACTCCCTCCGCATTCTCCGAAGGCTCACTGACCAGCAAATCCTGTGGCCGCACAAAGGCCACGACCGGGCGGTGGCGGGTTTTGCGTTGTTCCGGCAGGCAAAGCTCGACGTTGCCAATGCGGGTCAGTCCGGCCTGAACCACGCCGTGAAAGACGTTGACATGACCGAGAAAGTTGAACACGAAGGGTGTCGCCGGCTGATTGTAGATCTGTTCGGGCGTACCGCTTTGTTCAATGCGTCCTTCATTCATGATCACGACCTGATCGGCGACCTCCAGGGCTTCGATCTGGTCGTGGGTAACGAACAGGCTGGTGATGTGCAGTTCGTCATGCAGCCTCACCAGCCAGCGGCGCAGTTCCTGACGAACCTTGGCATCGAGGGCGCCGAACGGCTCGTCCAGCAACAATACCTTGGGGTCGGTGGCCAGCGCCCGGGCCAAAGCGATGCGCTGGCGCTGGCCACCGGAGAGTTGGGCGGGAAAGCGGTCCGCCAGCTCCTCCAACTGGACCAGACGCAGCAATTCAACGACCTTGTCGCGGATCTCCATGCGGTTGAGCCGCTCCCTGCGCGGCTGAACCTTCAAACCAAAGGCGATATTGTCGAAAACCCGCATGTTGCGGAACAGGGCGTAGTGCTGGAAGACAAACCCGACCCGGCGTTTTCTCACCGGTAGCGCAGTCACATCTTCCCCCTGGAGAAAGACGGCGCCGCCCTCGGTGGATTCCAGTCCGGCGATAATGCGCAACAGGGTGGTCTTGCCCGAGCCTGAGGGGCCGAGCAGGGCCAACAACTTGCCGGAAGGCACCGACAGGCTGACGTCGTTCAGGACACAACAATCGCCGAAATACTTCCGGACGTTTTTGACTTCGATGCCGGATTCCATTTAGAGGCTCTTCGTCTCATGTTTGATGTTTGAGGAACCTACGCCGCGATTTCGCGTGACTTGATGTGTGTATTTTATCAGAGAATATCGTTGATAATAGCTGTGCTATGTCATTTGCTTCCAACGAGTGACGTTCTTAAGGACAAAAACGATCGATGGTGTGGACTGAACAAGGTTTTTATCGAGGAACGTCTCTACACGGCAGGGCAAATTTGTTCTAATTGCATTTAATGCCAGATTGGCGTTTCCTGGTATTTCCAGTCATTCTCAAATAGTCAAGGACGGCGCGGGGGTTCATGGCGAGCATTCTCATTTTTTGAGCAACGCTGCTGACGTTTTTTGATTTCATCAGACCGACCGCAAAACGTCTGAGGCGTGCGATGTTTTCCGGTCCATGGCCAGTGCGTATCCGGCTTCGATCTTCATCGTAGTTCCAGTCAATGATGTAGTGGCAGCTGTTTTCTATGCACCAGTGGCCGCGGTTGGTCTTGAGGACGCAGTGGGCATCGGCCTGCTCCGGTGGTTGGCTGGTGATGCCGT
>JAVVDT010000247.1:0-3410 GCA_032250875.1 Desulfuromonadales bacterium
GCTGCAGATCAAAAAAGCCATGCCGGGCGATCTGCGTCAGCATGTGGTCGAAAAAAGCCACTCCGGATTCAATCTGATGCTCACCGCGACCATCAAGATCAAGCGTCAGTTTGATGTTGGTCTCTTTGGTGCTGCGATCAATCGTGGCAATCCGTGCCATACTTGCCTCCTAGTCTTTGCTCAGCCTGATTGATACTGATTTGGCGTGCGCTTCCAGCCCTTCAAGTTCGGCAATTTTGATAATACTCCTGCCCAGCCGGTTCAAGCCCTCGGCGCTGAAAGAGATCAGGCTCGACTTCTTGACAAAGTCGTCGGTCCCAAGCGGTGAAAAAAAGCGGGCCGAGCCACCGGTCGGCAGGGTGTGGTTGGGCCCGGCCAGATAGTCGCCGGCGGCTTCCGGAGTATGATGGCCGAGGAAAACCGCACCGGCATGCCGAATCTGCGGCAACAAGGCAAAGGGATCGGCAACCGCCAGCTCCAGATGCTCCGGCGCGATCTCGTTGCTGAACGCCGCGGCCTCCGCCAGATCGCGGGCCAGAATAATCGCACCGAAGCTGTCTATTGACTGGCGGGCGATCACGGCCCGGGACAACTGCTCAAGCTGGCTTTCCAGCGCCTCGGCCACCTGACGGCCGAAGGCTTCGTCCGTAGTAATCAGGATCGCCGCAGCCAGCTCGTCGTGTTCCGCCTGAGAAAGCAGGTCGGCAGCAATGTGCGCCGGGTCGCCGCTGCCGTCATTGATCACCAGGATTTCACTCGGACCGGCGATCATATCGATATCGACCGTGCCGAACACCAGGCGCTTGGCAGTGGCCACGTAGATATTGCCAGGACCGGTAATCTTGTCGACCCGGGGAACCGTTGCCGTACCGTAGGCCAAAGCAGCCACAGCCTGGGCTCCGCCAATCTTGAAAATCCGATCGACGCCGGCGATATGGGCTGCCGCCAGAACATAGGGGTTGACCACACCGTCCGGCATCGGCACCGTCATGATGATTTCACCAACCCCGGCCACCTTGGCCGGCACCGCATTCATCAGTACCGATGACGGGTAAGCGGCCTTGCCGCCCGGCACATAGATACCGACCCGGTCAAGAGGCGTGACCATCTGGCCAAGCTGGATATCCGGCTCATCAGCGGAGAGCCAGGTGGTTTCCTTCTGTTTGTTATGAAAGGCAGCAATCCGGTCTGCGGCAAGCTGCAGCGTTGCCAGGGTGTCACTGTCAACAGCGGCGAGCGCCTGTTCTATTTCCAGGGCAGACACCTCAAGGGTGCCGGCCTCCAGCTTGAGACGGTCGAAGCGCTCGGTATACTCGCAGAGCGCGTCATCGCCGCGTTTGCGTACATCAGCCAGAATCTCCTGAACCGTCTGCACCACCCCGGCGGGAGGCGTTTCGCCGCGCGCAGTGATTTCGGCAAAGGTTTCAGCAAAACCGGCATCCGAAAAGCGCAGAAACCGAATCATAATTCTCTCCTCAGCCGGAAATCCGCGGGCCGGCTTCGATAACCTTTTCCAGGTCTTCGATCAATCGGGTAATCCGTCGATGCTTGGTCTTGAGGCTGGCGCGATTGACAATCAGACGGCTGGTGACCTCGGCAATCGTCTCCACCTCAACCAGGCCGTTTTCGCGCATGGTGCCTCCGGTCGAAACCAGATCGACGATCCGCTCGGCCAGACCAACCAACGGCGCAAGCTCGATCGACCCATACAGCTTGATGACTTCAACCTGGATGCCTTTGGCCGCAAAAAATTTTTCCGTGACATTGGGGTACTTGCTGGCCACGCGAATATTTGACCAGCCCGCGGGATCATCATCCTGCCGCAACTCTTTCGGCTCGGCCACCACCAGACGACAGTACCCGAACTGCAGATCAAGCGGTTCATACAGATCCTTATCCTGCTCGAGCAGGGTATCCTTGCCAACCACACCGATATCGGCACAGCCATGTTCGACATAAGTCGGCACATCCTGGGAGCGCACGGCCATGAAACGCAGCTTTTCGGCACGGTTCTCAAAGACCAGTTTGCGACCGGGGTCATCCATTTCCGGACAGGTAATGCCGATCCTGGCAAACAGGTCCATGGAATCCTGCATGATACGCCCTTTGGGAAGGGCAAAAGTCAGATAATCATTCATGATAAATCCGTAACTTGGGACTGGAGGCTGGGGGCTGGCAAAACCATGCGACAAGTTGACAGTTTAACCAGTCCCCAGTCCCCAGTCACGGTTTTTATTCCGTAACACGCTCGATATCCGCGCCCAAACTGCGGAATTTCTCTTCCAGCCTCTCGTAGCCGCGATCGAGATGATAGATGCGGCTGATTTCGGTGGTATTGTCTGCGGCCAACCCGGCAAGGACCAGACAGGCGCTGGCACGCAAGTCGGTAGCCATCACCGGCGCTCCGAGCAGAGCGGAGACACCCTTGACTGCCGCAGTATGGCCTTCAATGGAGATGTCAGCGCCCATGCGCTGCAGCTCACTAACATGCATGAAACGATTTTCAAAGACCGCCTCGGTAATCATGCTGGTGCCGTTACCGAGAGTCATCATCGCCATGAGCTGGGCCTGCATATCGGTGGGAAACCCTGGATATGGCTGGGTTTTGATATGTACCGGCCGGATTTCTTGCGGGCCTTCTACCCAGAGAGTCTCGGGAGTTGCAGCAACTGTCGCACCGGCTTCTTCGAGCTTACTGAGCAGTGCCTCCATATGTTCAGCACAGGCACCTTTGACACCAACCCGACCACCCGTCATGGCCGCAGCCACCAGGAAAGTACCGGCTTCTATCCGGTCTGGCATAACGTGATAATCCATCGGTGTCAATTCATCAAGACCCTTAATAATGATGGTATCGGTACCGGCGCCCTCAATACTTGCACCCATGCCCTGCAAGGCTCTGGCAAGATCAATAATTTCCGGTTCACGTGCTGCGTTCTCAAGGATCGTTGTTCCTCTGGCAAGGGTCGCTGCCATCATCAGATTTTCCGTGCCGCCGACTGTCGGGATATCAAAGTGAATTCGGGCACCTTCCAGCCGCGCTGCGCTGGCTTCTACATAACCATGCTCAAGATGGATCTTCGCGCCCATGGCTTCCAGTCCTTTGAGGTGCAGGTTGATCGGTCGGGCACCAATAGCACAGCCACCCGGCAGACTAACCCGGGCTCGACCGTAGCGGGCCAGCAGGGGGCCCAGAACCAGCACCGATGCCCGCATGGTACGCACCAGATCGTAAGGCGCTTCCATGCTGTTGATCCGCTCTGTCTTCACCTGCAAAACACCATTGCTGTTGTCGACTTCGGCACCGAGTTCTTCCAGAAGGCGCACCGCAGTGGTGATGTCGCGCAAATGCGGCAGGTTGCCGATTCGGTGAGGGCCGGGAGCCAGTAAAGTGGCAAAGAGCAGCGGCA
>JAVVDT010000248.1:0-3397 GCA_032250875.1 Desulfuromonadales bacterium
GGGCTGTCGCTGAACTCCATGGTTTTTCCAGCGGGGACAGCCAGTGCTGCTCCTGAACTCAGAAACAGGGTTGCCACAATCAGACAGATCACTTTTTGCATGGGTCGTTTCTCCTTGATGTCGAACATGGGTTGCAGTTGGTCGTTCGCAGACAGGCTTATTTTAACAGCTTGCCAGGTGTCCGCAATGCGACGGCATAGGTTTGCAGACTTATAACCAAAATAAAGGTTAGCCACCAAGGCACCAAGACATTGAGCAAATTCTTGAATATTCTTCACACTGCGATGTAGCGAGGTAGAAAATATATATCATTAACTTGTAAAATACACTGCTTGGTGCCTTTGTGTCTTGGTGGCAAACAAAACCTCTTTTGGGTTATAGAATCGTAGATTTATCCCGGTCAATCCCGATCGGGCAGGGCTTCGGCCAGCAGTTCGAGGATGTGAACCGATCGTTGACCGCCATCGGCATGATTGATGCTGTCCTGGAGCTGCATGATACAGCCCGGGCAGTCGGTTGCCACCAGTTGCGCACCGCTGGTCGCAATGTTGTCTGCTTTTTTGGCGCCGATCTTTTTGCTGGTTTCATAATGATAAACCGAATAAGTTCCCCCCAGCCCGCAACAGGTCCCGGCCTCCGGCATTTCCACAAACTCCACCTGCGGCAGAGCCTTGAGGATCTGGCGCGGTTCCCTGGTGATCCCCTGGGTACGCAGATGACAGGGATCGTGGTAGGTAACCTTGATGCGGGTTTCGGCTTTCGGCAGCGCCGCCAGCTTTTCCGGCAGGCCGTGGTTGGCCAGGAAGACGAAAATATCCATGGTCTTTGCCGATAACTCGCTGAACTCCTCGCCCATCCCCGCGTAGATCTTGCCGAGACCGGCATTGCACGAGGCACAGGCCGTGACGATATGATCCACCGGGTGACGACTCAGCGCCGCCAGATTCTGCTCGGCCAGTTTTTCCACGGTTTGCGCAGCTCCGGCACTGACTGCAGGCAGCCCGCAACAGGCTTGATCCTTGGGGATGATGACCGTTACATCGAGAAATTGCAGGGCCTTGAGAAAGGCTTCACCGATAGCCGGATACATATAGTTAATGCCGCAGCCGGTGAAAAACAGCACGGTCGGCTGCTGCGGATCGCCGGGGATGATCTCCGGCACCCTCTCGCGAAATGGCTTCGCGGCAACAGGCGGCAGAGTGCGATCCTGCTCAAGGTATGGGACCGGGAAACGCAGGCGTAAACCGCTGTTCTCAGGAAGTTTTTTAAACAGCAAAGCTGACAGGGTGCCGCCGGATTTGGCCAGCAGATTCATCAGCTTCGGCCGGCCCAGAACGGCAGCGACACCCTTGCCGAAGGTTGAGAGGCCTTTCTGCTCGGCAATCCGGCGCCTGGCGGCAGCAACAATCTCCTCTGTCGGCACCTTGTTGGGACACTGCGCACAGCAGCTGCCGCAAAGCAGGCACTGGCTCATGTCCTCCAGCACCTTGGCCTCCAGGTCAATGTCGCCTTCCAGCACCGAGTGCGCCAGGGCAACCTTACCGCGGGCCACGCGTCCTTCGCGCTTTTCGACACCGAACACCGGGCAGTGCGCACGGCAGGCTCCGCACTTGACGCACTGCTCAATCTCTTCGCGATAATCTTCGAGGTTTTTCAGCTTTGCCATATCAAAACCGGTTGCTGGGGGCTTGGGGCTGGCGACTGGCTGTTGATATAGATTCCAGTCCCCAGCATCCAGTCTCCAGGCCCTGCTTAATCCAGGAAAATCTTGCCTGGATTGAGAATGTTGTTGGGATCAAGCGCCCGCTTGATCGTTTTCATGTATAGAGCGGCGGTTGGTGTGATCTCCAGGGGGATATAGGCGGCCTTGGCGATACCGACACCGTGCTCGCCGCTCATGGTGCCGCCCAGTTCCAGCGCGCCTTTGAAAACCTCTTCGATGGCCTTTTCGGCTTTGGCCAGTTCCCCGGGGACTTTCTTGTCGATCATGATATTGACATGGATGTTGCCGTCGCCGGCATGGCCGAAGTTGACGATCGGAATGTCATATTTCTCTGCTATCGCGTCAACCTTGCGGATCATCTCCGGCACCTTGCTGCGCGGCACGCAGATGTCCTCATTGAACTTGTCCGGGTTGACCTTGCGCAGCGACGCCGAAACCGAACGTCGAATCTGCCAGAGAGCTTCACTTTCTTCGGGCGTCGTGGCAATCCGGGTCTCGACCACACCGAGGGGCTTGATGAGTTCGGCAATCCGCGTGACCTGCTTATCGAGAAATTCACGGTCGCCGTCAACTTCGATAATCAGCACGGCCTGAGCGCCGGTGGGGACGTCAAGGTCAGTCGCCTGACGCACACAGTCGAGGGTCCGGCCATCCATAAATTCGAGGGTGGTCGGAATGATCTTGTCGCGGATGATTGCCGAGACCGCCTGTGCGGCACCGTCGATCGAAGCGAACAGCACCAGCATGGTTTTCTTAGCTTCCGGCAATGGCAGCAACTTGATGACGATGCGGGTGATGACGCCCAGGGTCCCTTCTGAACCACAGAGTAGCTTAGTCAGGTCGTAGCCGACAACGCCCTTCATAGTTGGCCCGCCGGTTGTGATGATGTCGCCGGTGGGAGTCACGACTTCGAGGCCGATGATGAAATCCTTGGTGACGCCGTACTTGACACAGCGCGGGCCACCGGCACATTCGGCAACATTGCCGCCCAGTGTCGAAAATTTCAGTGAAGCCGGATCGGGAGGGTAGAAAAGCCCGAGTTTCTCTACCGCTTGCTGGAACTTCTCGGTGACCACGCCCGGTTCCACGATAGCGATCAGGTTCTCCTCGTCAATTTGCAGAATCTTGTCCAGGCGTTCCGTACAGAGCACGATACCGCCCTTGGTCGGCAAAGAACCGCCAGTAAAACCGCTGCCGGCTCCACGGGGGAAGACCGGAAAACGCTCACGGTTGGCCAGCTTCAGGATATCGCTGATCTCTGCTGTCGACCCTGGATGGACGACAGCTTCGGGAAGAAAGCTTTGCTGTGTGGCGTCGTAGGAGTAACAGATGCGCTCGGCTTTACTGGTCGCGACGTTGCCCTTGCCGACGATGGCTTGCAGCTGATTTATGATTTGTTCAGTAAGCATTTTCAGAGTTCTTTCGAGGTGATATGTGCGATTTTTTTTGAGCCTCGTATGGTTTCGTTTATACCGACTTATCGGAACAAAAGCTGGCCACCAAGGCGCCAGGACACGGAGAAATGCTCTGGTGGCCTCTGGATTGTTCTAAATGCCAGGTTTTAATACTGACTATTAGCTCAAAATCTCTTCTTGGTGACTTGGTGTCTTGGCGGCTAACACTATTGTTCTCTTGCCGCTTTTATGACCGGCAAAATCGTCCCGCCATCCGGGA